>NZ_BAABBP010000020.1:0-64037 GCF_039538025.1 Comamonas faecalis | reverse complement strand
AACGGCAAAACGCCCCGATCGGCGGGCAAAAAAATAGTTGCCCCTGCCGAAGTCAACTCAAATTCCATCATCTGAAAAATAGCCCAGGCGTAGCACGCCTGGAGGTGAGTTATTCAGAGCATCCTTAACAGGCCCTAATCGGTTGATATAGAAGTGGAATCATTCGTCCAGCCGGTGGTGCCAGTAGCGCCGCCGCTGCGCGCGCGTGCACCGCAGGGCGCCGCTGGCAGAGCTCCACTGCGCCGCGCCGCAACCAGGCGTAGCGACCAGCGCAATGCCGCGCTCGCGGTAGCGCTGCACCACGGCCGGCGCCGGGTGGCCAAAGCGGTTGCGATAGCCCGCCTGCACCAGCGCCACAGCGGGCCGCGCGGCATTCAGAAAGGCGGCGCTGGACGAGGTCTTGCTGCCATGGTGCGGCACCAGCAGCAGGTCGACCGCCAGCGGCACGCCACCATCGACCAGAGCCTGTTCCTGCGCTCGCTCGATGTCGCCGGTCAACAGCGCCGCGCGTCCCGGCTGCCCATCGATATCCACCGCCGTGATGCGCAGCACGCAGCTACCGGCGTTGGTGCTGCGCACGGGCGGCGCGTCCGCCAACGGCGCCGGCGGGTGCAGCACGTCGAAACGCACGCCATCCCAGTGCCAGCGCTGGCCGGCCACGCAGGGCTGCACGGCGCGCAGCTGCTGCACCGGATGATCCGGCGCCAGCGTGCCCAGCGCACGCGCCTGCGGCTGCTGCGCCAGCACCGCGGCCGCGCCGCCGGTGTGATCCGCGTCACCGTGGCTGAGCACCAGCAAATCCAGCCGCTCACCCTGCGCGCGCAGCAGCGGCACCAGCAATTGCTGTCCAGCGTCGCTGCTGGCGCCAAAGCGCGGGCCGGCGTCATACATCAGGCTGTGGCCGGCGGTGCGCACCAGCACCGCCTGGCCTTGGCCCACGTCCAGCGCCAGCAGGTCGAACTGCCCGGGCGGCGGGCGCTGCTGCTGCCACCACAGCGCCGGCAGCAGCAGCGGCAGGCCCAGCGCGCGCCAGCCCCAGGGCAGGCGCGCGACCAGCAGCAAGGCGCCGGCAACCGCCGCCATGCCGAGCACCAGCGGCGCCAGCGCCAAGTGCAGCTGCGCACCGGGCCAGCCGGCCAGCCACTGAAGGACAACCAGCAGCAGTTGTACGCACCAGGCGGCCGCAGCCCACAACGGCGCCCAGACGACGCCGGCAAAGGCCAGCGGCGTGACGACCAGCGTCACCCACGGAATGGCCAGCAGATTGGCAACGAGCCCGACGACCGACACCTGGCCGAACAGCAGCAGCGTGAGCGGCGCCAGCGCCAGGGTGATCGTCGCCTGCTCGCGCAGCAGCGCCAGCAAGCGCCAGTGCCAGGCCCGCGGCGCATCGGCACCGCGCGCATCGGTGGCGAACAGCACGCCCACGGCAACAAAGCTGAGCCAGAAGCCCGGCTGCAGCAGCGCCCAGGGGTCGACCAGCAGCACCGCCGCGCAGGCCAGCAGCCACACCTGCGGCCAGGGCCAGCGCAGGCCGGCAATGCGCAACAGCGAAACCACGGCCAGCATGCACACTGTGCGCTGCGCCGGCACGCCCCAGCCACTGAACAGCGCATAGGCCCCCGCCAGCAGCACCCCGCCGGCCAGCGCCGCCGTGGGCGCGGGCAGCCACAGGCAAAGCCGGCGGCTGCGCCGCCACAGCGCGCCGACCACGGCGACGGCCAGCCAGGCGAACATGGTGATGTGCAGCCCGGAGATGCTCATCAGGTGGGCGACTCCCGTGGCACGGAACACATCCCAGTCGCCGCGCTCGATGGCGCGCTGGTCGCCGGTGACCAGCGCCGCCACCACACCGGCGGCGCGCTGGCGCACATCGTCGGCACTGCCGCTCGCAGGCAGGCCGGCCAGGATGGCGTCGCGCACATGCTGGCGCAACTGCTCGACCGGGTACTGCCAGCCCTGCTCCAGCAGGCGCGGCGGCGCCGCCGCAGATGCCTGGCGCACATAGCCGGTGGCCTGCACGCCCTGCTCCCAAAGCCACAGCTCGTAGTCGAAACCCTGGGGATTGAGCGCGCCGTGCGGCGCCTTCAGCCGCGCCGTCAGCTGCCAGCGCTGGCCCGGGCGCAGCGCGGGCGGTGGCTGCACCGCGTCGCCCCGGCCCTGCGCGTACCAGCCCAGGTCGACCAGCGGCGGCACGCGCACGTCGCGCTCATCCAGCCGTGCGGACTGCACCGCCAGGCGAAAGCGCACGCCGTCGTCGCGCGCCTGCACCATGGCGGCGACCACGCCAGTGACCTGCAGATCCTGGCCCTCCAGCTCGGCGGGCAGCGCCTGCGCGGTAAAGGCCAGCGCGCGCAAGCCGCACAGCGCCCAGACCAGAACGGCCGACGCGAGCAGCAGCGCGCCCTGCATAGCCAGCGCGGGCGCACGCCTGCGGCGCAGCCACACTCCGGCACCGACCACCAGCGCCACGGCCAGCGCTGCCGCATAGGCTGCGCCACCGAACAGCTGCGGCTGCTGCAGCTGCACCGCCGTTCCCGCCACCACGCCCAGCAGCAGAGCCGGCAGTGGCCAGACGCGCGCGGACGCACTCCGCTCTCCGACCGCTGCCGGCGCTGCGGTCGGCGTCGCAGGTGGCTGGACGGGCAGCACGGCGGCTGCGGGACGGTCGGACGCAGACATGGCGCGATGCTACGCGGCACGCGCCACAGGGCAGCCAGCAAAAACACTGGTTGCCGTAACATTGCGGCCACCAAACACAACGCAACGCAGCACTGCCGTGCTGTGTTTTCACCCCATCGAAAGGACTGCCATGAACGTGTACGAAAAACTCAAGCAACTGGACATCACGCTGCCGCCGCTTTCCACGCCGGCGGCCGCCTACGTGCCGTTCGTGCAGAGCGGCAACCTGGTGTTTCTGAGCGGCCACATCGCCCGCAAGGACGGCAAGCCCTGGGTGGGCCAGTTGGGCCGCGGCACCGCCACCGAGGAAGGCAAAGCGGCCGCACGCGCCGTGGCCGTCGACCTGATGGGCACGCTGCAGGCGGCCTGCGGCGGCGACCTCAAGCGCGTCAAGCGCATCGTCAAGGTGATGAGCCTGGTCAACTCCGCGCCCGACTACACCGAGCACCACCTGGTGACCAACGGCGCCAGCGAGCTGCTGGGCGAAGTGTTTGGCGACGCCGGCAAACACGCGCGCAGCGCCTTTGGCGTGGCGCAGCTGCCGTTTGGCGTGTGCGTGGAGATCGAGCTGATCGCCGAACTGGGCTGACCGGCCACTCTCCGGCCCTGGTACAGCAACATGGAAATATCGAAACATGAAAGCGCGTCTTCGCACCCATGGCGGCGTTGCAAATCCTCGCGATAGCTGCGGCTATCGCTGCGGTTTGCACCTTGCCCTGGGCGCGAATCCATCGCTTTCATTGTGTTCCTCTACTTCCAGGTTGCTGTACTAGGAGCCTGTCGGACTTGGAGCGCCGAAAGCGAGAAGCGGCCCCAGCGAGCACAGTTTTTGCCGAATTTGCAGCCCAATAGCCAAGCTATTGGGCAAAAAGACGGTGTTCCCGAAGAGCGGCGTAGCCAAAAATGGGCCGCTGCGGTCGATTCGCAGCAGGCGATTTCCAAGTCCGACAGGCTCCTAGCCAAAACGCAACAAGGGCCGCGCACGCACGCGGCCCTTGTTTTCAGCGGCGCCTGCCTTGACCGAGGCGGCACCGCCTTGCTTTGCGCCGCGCCTGCCCCAGGTCACGCGCCCATGGCGTCGTGCGTCAAAACGACTCCCACTCGCCCTCATCGTCCGCCATAGCGGCCACGGCCAGCGGTTTTGGGGCGGGGCGCGCCGGCGCTGCGGCGGGCCTGGCAGGAGCTGCGGGCTTGGCAGGCACGGCCCGCCGCGCCGGCGGCGTCTGGATGGCGGCGGGCTGGCCGCCGCCTGCGGGCAAGGGCGCCGCAGCGGCCGGTGCGAGCGCCGCCGCCGCGCCCGCGCCGCCCCGTCCACCCTGCTGCGCCAGCGGTGCCATGCCGTCGACCCGGAAGGCCGACACCACGGTGCTCAGCTGCGCGGCCTGCTCACGCAGGCTTTGCGCGGCGGCGGCGCTCTCCTCGACCAGTGCGGCGTTTTGCTGCGTCATCTGGTCGAGCTGGCCCACCGCCTGGTTGACCTGGGTGACGCCTGCGCTCTGCTCGGCCGCGGCGGCGGTGATTTCGCCCATCATGTCGGCCACGCGCTGCACCGACTGCACGACCTCCTGCATGGTCTGGCCGGCGCCCTGCACCAGGCGCGAGCCGCTGTCCACGCGCTCGACCGACGCGCCAATCAAGTCCTTGATCTGCCTGGCCGCCTCGGCGCTGCGCTGCGCCAGCTGGCGCACCTCGCCGGCCACCACGGCAAAACCGCGGCCCTGCTCGCCAGCGCGGGCAGCCTCGACGGCGGCGTTCAGCGCCAGGATGTTGGTCTGAAACGCGATGCCGTCGATCACGCTGTTGATGTCGGCGATCTTGCGGCTGCTGTCCTGAATGTCCTCCATGGTGGAGACGACCTGCGCGACCACCGCGCCACCGCGCTGCGCCACTTCGCTGGCGCTTGCCGCCAGCTGGCTGGCCTGGCTGGCGCTGCCCGAGCTTTGCTGAATGGTGGAGGTGAACTCCTCCATCGCCGCGGCCGTCTGCTGCAGGTTGCTCGACGTCGCCTCGGTGCGCGAGGACAGGTCCTGGTTGCCGCTGGCGATCTGGCTGCTGGCCACCGCAATGCTGTCGCTGCTGTGGCGCACGTCCTGCACCATGCGCGCCAACGACGCGCGCATGCCCTCCAGCGACTGCATCAGCACGCCGAACTCGTCGCCGCGCTGCAGCTGGCCCGCCCGCGTGGTGCGCTGCGTCAAGTCGCCGCGGGCAATGCGGTCGGCCATGCCGCTGGCCTGGGCCAGCGGCTGCTGGATGCTGCGGATCAGGAAGAACGCGCCGACGACGATGAACACCAGCACCAGCGCCACCAGTACGCCAGCGATCTGCACGGTGCGCAGGCGGTCGGCGCCCAGAAGCACCTGCTGCTGGCGCGCGTAGTCCTGCTGCAGCGTGACGAAGTCGCTCAACGCCGCCAGGTAGGCGCGCACCGCAGGGTTGTACTGCTGCTGGATCAGCACCGCGGCGTCGTCGGCGCGGTAGGCATCGCGCAGCTCATTGGCCTGCTTGCGCAGGCCGAGCATGGCCGCGCGGGCCTCAGCGATCTTGGCCATCTGCGCCTTGTCGGCGTCGGTTTGCGCCAGGGTCTCCAGCGCCTTCTGAATCTTGCTGATCTGCGCCGACGTGGCCGAGATGGCGTCCTTGAACTCGGCGCCGACCTGCGAGTCGCTGCTGATGATCATGGCCTGTGTGCGCGCGGCGTTGGCATCGGTCAGGCCCTGCCAGTGCAGCGCCATCTCGACGCGCTGGGCCAGCTCGCGGCCGACGTCGTCGGCATGTGCCTGCGACTGCGATGAGCGGTAGCCGGCAAAACCGACGACGGCAATCAACATCACGATGATGGCGATCACCGCCACCCACAACTTATGGCTCATCCGCAGTGCGTTCAACATCAGGGTCTCCGGGGCTGGCTTGTCTACGATTGCAACACGCATGTTGCACGACGTAAAAAAGTGTACGCGATTCACTCCCCTGTGTCGTGCCGCAATTGGGCCGTGTTATGCCGACAAATCCGCCAATGGACGCTTAAAGCTTTACACCACCCGCAGCACCTCGGCCGGCTTGAAGCCCAGATCCGCCGCCTTGCCCTTTTTGCCGCGCGGCGCGCGGGCGTTGTTCAGGCTTCGGATCTCCAGCGTCTCTTCGCGCACACGCCCGCCGCGGCCCACGCCTTCAAAGCGCACGCTGCGCGTGTAGGCGGCGGCTCCAGCCAACTGGTCGCCCGGCTCCAGCGCGATCAGCTGCAGGCCGCGCCCGCCCTTGGCCATTTGCTTGAGCTCGCCGATCTCAAGCGTCAGCACGCGCCCGCCAACCGACGCGCAGCAGACGTGGGTGGCCGCCGGCAGCTCCTGGCTGGCGCTGGTGCCGCTGGCGTGCGAGGGCCGGCACAGCCGCTCGCCGTCGCCCAGGCTGACGAAGGCCTTGCCGCCGCGGTTGCGTCCGGTCATGTGCGCCACCTGGGCCAGGAAGCCGTAGCCGCCAGAGCCCGACAGCAGCAGCAGCGCGTCCTGCGGGCCGGCGAAGTAGTGCGCAATCTGCGTGCCCGCCTCCAGGTCGATCAGCGTCGTGACCGGCTGGCCGTCGCCGCGTCCGCCCGGCAGGTCGGCCACGGCGACCGAATACACCCGGCCGTTGTCGCCAAAGATGATGAGCTCGTCCACGGTGCGGCACTCGAAGGTCGCATACAGCGCGTCGCCCGCCTTGACGCCAAAGGTCTCCGGCGCGTGTCCGTGGCCCTGGCGGGTGCGCACCCAGCCTTTTTGCGAGACGATGACGGTGACCGGCTCGTCGACCACGCGGGCCGACGCGACGACTTTTTTCTCCTCGTGGATCAGCGTGCGGCGCGCGTCGGCAAATTGCTTGGCGTCCGCCTCGATCTCCTTGACCATCAACCGGCGCAGCGATGCCGGGTTGGCAAGAATGTCTTCAAGCTGGCCCTGCTCCTTGCGCAGCTCCGACAGCTCCTGCTCGATCTTGATCGCCTCCAGCCGCGCGAGCTGGCGCAGGCGGATCTCCAGAATGTCCTCCGCCTGCCGATCCGTCAGGTTGAAGCGCGCCATCAGCGCGGCCTTGGGCTCGTCACTGGCGCGGATGATGGCGATCACCTCGTCGATGTTGAGCAGCACCAGTTGGCGCCCTTCCAGGATGTGGATGCGATCCAGCACCTTGGCCAGGCGGTGCTGGCTGCGCCGCGTAATAGTCTGCTGGCGAAACTGCACCCATTCGACCAGCATCTGGCGCAGCGACTTCTGCACCGGCCTGCCGTCGATGCCGACCATGGTCAGGTTGATCGGCGCCGAGGTCTCCAGGCTGGTGTGCGCCAAAAGCGCCGTGGCCAGTTCCTGCTGCGGCACCTTGCCGGTCCTGGGCTCGAAGACGATGCGCACCGGCGCGTCCTTGCTCGACTCGTCGCGCACGCCGTCGAGCACCGCCAGCATGCTGGCCTTGAGCTGCTGCTGCTCATGGCTCAGCGTCTTCTTGCCGCTCTTGACCTTGGGGTTGGTGACGTCCTCGATCTCTTCAAGCACCTTCTGCGCCGACACGCCCGGCGGCAGCTCGGTCACCACCATCTGCCACTGGCCGCGCGCCAGATCCTCGATCTTCCAGCGCGCGCGCACCTTCAGGCTGCCGCGCCCGCTGCGGTAGGCATCCTGGATGTCGGAGCTGCTGCTGATGATCTGCCCACCACCAGGGTAGTCCGGGCCGGGGATCAGCGTGAACAGCGCTTCATCCGAGAGCTGCGGGTTCTTGACCAGCGCCACGCAGGCGTCGGCCACCTCGCGCAGGTTGTGGCTGGGAATCTCGGTCGCCAGGCCCACGGCAATGCCGCTGGCGCCGTTCAAGAGCGCGAACGGCAGGCGTGCCGGCAACTGGCACGGCTCCTCGGTACTGCCGTCGTAGTTGGGCTGGAAGTCCACTGTGCCCATGCCGATCTCGCCCAGCAGCAGCGTGCTGATGCGCGCCAGCCGCGCCTCGGTGTAGCGCATCGCGGCCGCGCCGTCGCCGTCGCGGCTGCCAAAGTTGCCCTGGCCGTCGATCAGCGGGTAGCGCTGGTTGAAGTCCTGCGCCAGGCGCACCAGCGCGTCATACGCCGACTGGTCGCCATGTGGGTGAAAGCGGCCGAGCACGTCGCCGACGACGCGCGCGCTTTTCACGGGCTTGGCCGGCGTGTTGCCATTCGGCCCGCCCCAGGACAGGCCCATCTGCTGCATCGCATACAGAATGCGCCGCTGCACCGGTTTCATGCCATCGCACACGTCGGGCAGCGCGCGGCCCTTGACGACGGAGAGGGCATATTCGAGGTAGGCACGCTGGGCGTAGCTGCCCAGGCCCAGGGCGTCGCCCGCGTCGGGGGCGGGGAAATCGAGAACAGGTTGATCGCTCATGCTTTAAAAATAGGAGCTGCCAGCGCTTATCTGGAAAGCGCTAGAGGCCAAAAACATCAAATATCCACTTCCACCGCGTCGCCGTGCAGCTCCATCAGCGCGCGGCGCGAGGCGGCCTCGCCCTTGCCCATCAGCTTGGTGATCAACACCTCGGTGGCGGCAAAGTCCATGCTGCCCAGTTGCACTGGCAGCAGGCGCCGCGTGTCGGGGTTGAGCGTGGTTTCCCACAGCTGCTCGGCGTTCATCTCGCCCAGGCCCTTGAAGCGGCTGATCTGGCATTTCTCGCGCGCCACGCCGTCCTTGGCGGCCTTGTCGAGGATGGATTCGAGCTCCATTTCGTCAAGCGCATAGAGCTTGGCCGCCGGCTTCTTGCCGCGCGCCGGAATGTCGACGCGAAACAAAGGCGGGCGGGCGACGTAGATGTGGCCCGCCTCGATGAGCTTGGGAAAGTGCCGGAAGAACAGCGTCAGCAGCAGCACCTGGATGTGCGAGCCGTCGACGTCTGCGTCCGACAGGATGCAGACCTTGCCGTAGCGCAGGCCGCTCAAATCCGGCGCGTCATTCGGCCCGTGCGGATCGACGCCGATGGCGACCGAGATGTCGTGCACCTCGTTGTTCCTGAACAGCAGGTCGCGCTCGACCTCCCAGGTGTTGAGCACCTTGCCGCGCAGCGGCAGGATGGCCTGCGTCTCCTTGTCGCGCCCCATCTTGGCGCTGCCGCCGGCGCTGTCTCCCTCGACCAGGAAGACCTCGTTGTAGGCGGTGTCGCGGCTTTCGCAGTCGGTGAGCTTGCCGGGCAGCACGGCCACGCCCGAGCCCTTTTTCTTCTCGATCTTCTGCCCGGCGCGCTGGCGCGTCTGCGCGGCCTTGATGGCCAGTTCAGCCAGCTTCTTGCCGTATTCCACATGGGCGTTCAGCCACAGCTCCAGCGCCGGCTTGACGAAGCTCGACACCAGCCGCACCGCGTCGCGCGAGTTCAGGCGCTCCTTGATCTGGCCCTGGAACTGCGGGTCGAGCACCTTGGCCGACAGCACGTAGCTGGCGCGGGCGAACACGTCCTCGGGCATCAGTTTCACGCCCTTGGGCAGCAGCGAATGCAGCTCGATGAAACCCTTCACTGCCTGGAACAGCCCGTCGCGCAGGCCGCTGTCGTGCGTGCCGCCAGCGGTGGTGGCGATCAGGTTGACGTAGCTCTCGCGCACCACCGCGCCTTCGTCGGTGAAGGCCACGCAGCAGGCCGCGCCCTCGCCCTCGGCAAAGCTGTCGTGGTGGGCGTCGGCAAAACCCTCGCTCTCGAACAGCGGGATGACCGGATCGACCGGCAGCGTCTGCTGCAGGTAGTCGCGCAGGCCGCCCTTGTACTGCCAGGTCTGCTGCTCGCGGGTTTTCTCGTTGACCAGCGTGACGGCCACGCCGGGCATCAGCACCGCCTTGCTGCGCAGCAGGTGGGTGAGCTCGCCCAGCGGCAGCTGGGCCGACTCGAAATACCGCGCGTCGGGCCAGGCACGCACCGTCGTGCCCTGCTTGCGCTCCCCCGCCTGGAGAGGGCGCGCCTGCAGCGGCTCGGCCACGTCACCGCCGGCGAACACGATGTGCGCCACCTGGCCCTCGCGGTGCGTGCTCACCTCAAGGCGCGTGGACAGCGCATTGGTCACCGACACGCCCACGCCGTGCAGGCCGCCGGAGAAGCTGTAGGCGCCGCCGCTGCCCTTGTCGAACTTGCCGCCGGCGTGCAGCCGGGTGAAGACCAGCTCGACCACCGGCGCGCCCTCCTCGGGGTGCAGGCCGAAGGGGATGCCGCGGCCGTCGTCCTCGACGCTGACCGAGCCGTCCAGGTGCAGCGTGACGCGGATCTTCTTGCCAAAGCCGGCCAGCGCCTCGTCGGCGGCGTTGTCCAGCACCTCCTGGATGATGTGCAGCGGGTTGTCGGTGCGGGTGTACATGCCCGGGCGCTGCTTGACGGGCTCCAGGCCCTTGAGAACGCGGATCGCGCGTTCCGAGTATTCGGTTGCGGGTTTGCTTGCCATGGCGCGCGATTCTACGGCCGGGAAGCAAAACACTGGATGCGCAATCAGTATTTGTGCGCCGCGGCACCGCCATCCGCCCCCGCGATGGTTCACATGCCGACCTGCTATCGCCCAGGCGCCAGCGAGCCCTGCGGGTTTTCGCTACATTCGCCCCGATGCACTCTGCCCCACCCAAACTCTCGATGCTCCAGGTTCTGGCCTGCGGCGCCGCCGTGGTCACGCTGTCCATGGGCATACGCCACGGCTTTGGCCTGTGGCTGGCGCCGGTCACGCAAGACATGGGCTGGACGCGCCAGACCTTTGCGCTGGCCATGGCGGTGCAGAACATCGCCTGGGGTGTGTTCGGCATCTTCGGCGGCATGGTGGCCGACCGCCTGGGCGCGTTTCGCGTGCTGATCGCCGGCGCGCTCTTGTACGCGCTGGGCCTGGCGGGCATGGCGCTGTCGCCCACGCCCTTGCTGTTCGCGCTGACCAGCGGCGTTCTGATCGGCGCCGCGCAGGCGGGCACGACCTACGCGGTCATCTATGGCGTGCTGGGGCGCCAGGTGCCGGCCAACCGCCGCTCCTGGGCCATGGGCGTGGCGGCGGCGGCCGGCTCGTTCGGGCAATTCCTGATGCTGCCGCTGGAGGGGCAGATGATCGCGCGCCTGGGCTGGCAGCCCTCGCTGCTGGTGCTGGCCGTGCTGGTGCTGCTGATCGTGCCGCTGGCGTTTGGCCTGCGCGAGCCGGGCTTTCGCGCCGGCGGCGGCGCTTCGCACAGCCAGAGCACGCGCGGTGCCATGGCCGAGGCGCTGCGCCACCCCAGCTTTCTGCTGCTGATGACCGGCTACTTCGTCTGCGGCTTCCAGGTGGTGTTCATCGGCGTGCACATGCCCAGCTACCTGAAGGACCACAACCTGCCGGCGCACGTGGCCAGCACCGCGCTGGCGCTGATCGGGCTGTTCAACGTCATCGGCACCTATGTCTCGGGATCGCTCGGCGAGCGCCTGCCGCGGCGCCACATCCTGGCCTTCATCTACCTGGCGCGCACCGTGGCGATCGCGGTGTTTCTGCTGGCGCCGCTGTCCGCACTGTCGGTCTATGCGTTCTCGGCGGTGATCGGCATGCTGTGGCTGTCCACCGTGCCGCCGACCAACGCCACCGTGGCCGGCATCTTCGGCGTGCAACACCTGTCCATGCTCAGCGGCTTCGTGTTCTTCAGCCACCAGATCGGCAGCTTTCTGGGCGTGTGGCTGGGCGGCTACCTGTACGACGCCACGGGCAGCTACGACGTCGTCTGGTATTTGGCAATGGTGCTGGGCGTGCTGGCCGCGCTGATCAACCTGCCGGTCCGCGAGCACGCCATCAACCGCCCCTCCGCCCTGCCCGCCTGAAATACCCTCCGCCACGACCGCCGCCATGCACCCGCGCACCGCCACCTGGATCAAGATCGCCGCCGCACTGACGCTGCTGGCGGTGTTTGCGCTGTACCTGCGCCCGGGCTTCATGCTGGCGCTGACCGACCAGATCTGGGCCTGCTTCTGATGGACGCAGTCGCCCCGCCCTCGGCCTGGCTTGCGCGCTGGGCGCACCTGCTGCCCACCGGCACCCAGGCGCTGGACGTGGCCTGCGGCAGCGGGCGCCATATGCACTGGCTGCACGCGTGCGGCCTGCACCCCACCGGCGTGGATCGCGACGCCCAGGCGCTGGCACACGCCGCGCGCTGGGGCGAGGTGCTGTGCGCCGACATCGAGGGCGGCCCCTGGCCGCTGGCCGGGCGGTGCTTTGGCGCGGTGGTGGTCACCAACTATTTGTGGCGCCCGCTGCTGCCGACCATCGCGGGGGCCGTCGCGCCCGGCGGCGTGCTGCTGTACGAGACCTTCGCCCAGGGCAACGAGACGGTAGGCCGCCCGGCGCGCACGGACTTTCTGCTGCGCCCGGGCGAACTGCTGGCCGCATGCCATGCGCTGCGCGTCATTGCCTATGAAGACGGCTTTGAAGATGCCCATGCCGGGGCGCCGGCGCGCTTCGTGCAGCGCATTGCCGCGGTGCGTACACCCGAGCAAACCACAGGGGTGATTCGCCTGCCGCTGCAGCCCCCGGGCCATGGCGCGTAGTTAGAATGCTTTTTTCCGGTTTTTGACCGTTAGACCGCTGAGATGACATCTTCCACCGCCCCCCTGACCGGCAGCATCGTCGCGCTGGTCACTCCCATGCTTGAAGACGGCAGCGTCGATTACCCGACGCTGCGCAAACTGATCGACTGGCACATCCAGGAAGGCACCGACTGCATCGGCGTCGTCGGCACCACGGGCGAGTCGCCCACGGTCACCGTCGAAGAGCATTGCGAGATCATCCGCGTGTCCGTCGAGCAGGCCGCCGGCCGCGTGCCCGTCATGGCCGGCTGCGGCGCCAACTCCACGCACGAGGCGATTCGCCTGGCCAAGTACGCGCGCGGAGTGGGGGCCAACAGCCAGTTGCAGGTCGTTCCCTACTACAACAAGCCCACGCAAGAGGGCCAGTACCAGCACTTCAAGGCGATTGCCGAGGCCACGGGCGACCTGCCCATCGTGCTGTACAACGTGCCCGGCCGCACCGTCGCCGACATGCAGCACGACACCGTGCTGCGCCTGTCGCAGGTGCCGGGCATCATCGCGATCAAGGAAGCGACGGCCAACATCGAGCGCGCGCAGTGGCTGATCCGCGACCTGCCCAAGAGCTTTGCCGTCTACTCTGGCGACGACCCGACGGCGGTGGCGCTGATGCTGTGCGGCGGCCAGGGCAACATCAGCGTGACGGCCAACGTCGCGCCGCGCCTGATGCACGAGCTGTGCGTGGCGGCGGTGGCCGGCGACGCGCGCCGCGCGATGCAGATCCAATTTCAACTGATGCCGGTGCACAAGCACCTGTTCGTCGAGGCCAACCCCATCCCCGTGAAGTGGGCCATGGCGCGCATGGGCCTGTGCGGCCCGGCGCTGCGCCTGCCTATGACACCGCTGGCCCAGGCCAACGAAGCCGTGGTCGAGGCCGCGCTGCGCGCCGCCGGCCTGCTGGCCTGAGAGCCTTCGCCCAGAACATTGCCGCCCTTTGACGGGCACCCCCAAGGAAACCGCGTGACCCCTCGCACCCGCCTCGCCCTGACGGGCATCGTCGCCCTGAGCCTGTCGGCCTGCTCCGTGCTGGAGAGCGACAAGATCGACTACAAAAGCGCCACCAAGGGCGCAACCCTGGAAGTGCCGCCCGACCTGACGCAGCTGTCGGGCGACGTGCGCTACAACGTGCCCGGCGGCGTCGCCTCGGCCGCAGCCTTCGAGGCCGGCCAGGCACAGCAGTCGCGCACCTCGATCAACGCCGCGCCCAAGTCGATCGGCGACGTGCGCATCGAGCGCGACGGCAACGAGCGCTGGCTGGTCGTCGACCGCCCGGCCGACAAGCTGTGGGAGCCGATCCGCGACTTCTGGCTGGAGAACGGCTTCGTCTTCACGCTGGAGCAGCCCAACCTGGGCATCATGGAGACCGACTGGGCCGAGAACCGCGCCAAGCTGCCGCAGGACATCATCCGCCAGACCATCGGCAAGGTGTTCGATTCGCTCTACTCCACCGGCGAGCGCGACAAGTTCCGCACCCGCCTGGAGCGCGGCCCCAACGGCAGCACCGAGATCTTCATCACCCACCGCGGCATGCAGGAGGTCTACACCAGCAGCCAGAAGGACAACACCATCTGGCAGCCTCGCCCGGTCGACCCCGAGCTGGAGACCGAATTCCTGCGCCGCCTGATGGTCAAGCTGGGCGTGCCGCAGGAACAGGCCCAGGCCGCAGCCGCCGCGCCAGTGCCGGCAGCGCCGTCGGCTCGCATGGAAACCGTGGGCAACGTGCCGGTCGTGCAGCTGGCCGAGTCGTTCGACCGCGCCTGGCGCCGCGTCGGCGTGTCGCTGGACCGCACCGGCTTCACGGTCGAAGACCGAGACCGCAGCAAGGGGCTGTACTTCGTGCGCTACGTCGCGCCCACCGAGAAGAAGGAACAAGGCTTCTTCAGCAAGCTGTTTGGCAGCTCTGACAAGGCCACGGGCCCACTCAAGTTCCGCATCGCGGTGCGCAGCGAGGGCGGCCAGAGCACGGTGTCGGTGCTCGACGACCAGGGCGCACCCGACACCACCGCCAATGCACAGCGCATCATGCGCGTGCTGGCCGACGACCTGAAATAAGCCCCCGGCCGCCAGGCGAAGGCGCCTGGCTGGGGCACCGTGCAGGCACAAAAAACCCGGCTCTTCAGGCCGGGTTTCTTGTTTTCGCCCCGCGCCAGGCGCGAGGCGTGCAAGCCGTGCTTACTTGCCGGTGGCCGCGTTGGTGGCGGCGTCGGCAGCGGCCTTGGCGGCGTCGACCGCGTCGCTGGCAGCATCCTTGGCGGCATCGGTCGTGGCCTGGACAGCATCCTTGGCAGCGTCGACGGCATCGCTTGCAGCGTCCTTGGTTGCATCGACGGCGGCGGCGCCGGCATCCTTGGCGGCGTCGACAGCGTCCTTGGCTGCGTCGGTAGCCTCGCCGGCAGCGGCGTCAGCTTCTTGCTTGGCGGCGTCGGCGGCCTGATCGGCAGGGGCGGTGGCGGGAGCCTCGACCGCAGGTGCTGCGGGAGCGGCTTCTTCCTTCTGACCGCAGGCAGCCAGGGCAACGGCAGCCACCAGGCTGGCCAGAACAAGCGATTTCTTCATAGCGATTCCTCTCAAACGAGCACAGGGATAGTCAATCAAAAAAGCCTTGTACGCCCACGGCCCGGGGCCGCGGCAACGCACAAAACCAGTGCGAACCGATTGTAAGAACGCCTCGCGCGGCGTTTGGTTGACATTGCCTGCAAAAATTTGTCAACCATGCAAGCACTGATTCCAGCGCACAATGCCGCCGCCCTTGACACGCATCAAAGGCCGAGCACCGACGCTGCAAACCCCGGCTGGCTCTTGCGCAGCAGCCATTCGTCGAGCAGCTGGCGCAGCGCCAGCCGCCGCCCGGCGTCCTGGTCGGCCACGCCCAGGCTGCGCAGCGGGTCGATGCGCTGCAGCACCCAGCCGCCCGACCACAGCGCACTGGGCAACTCCAGCAGGTCCGCGCCGCGCGCCTGGCGTGCGCTGACCAGGTGGTCGAACTGCACGCGCCAGCGCACGAAGCGCGGGTGGCGGCGCGCCATGGTGTCGTATTCGCAGGCCAGCAGCGTCAGACGCCGGCCGCTGCGCGCCCATTGCTCCAGCGACGCGATTACCGCGCGCTCGCCCAGCGGCCAGTCGTGAAAGCTGGCGTCGCTCAGAATGAGTTCGCGCCAGCCGCCCTCGGCCGCGCACTGCAGGCCGGCGCGCACGCAGCAGGCAAAGTCGCCCGGACCCTCGAAGCGGCCCAGCGGCAGGGCATCGTCAGCGGCGGGCGTGGTCATCGCGCGGGCTCCGGCTCAGTCGGCGCCGCCAGCGTGCGCCCAACCGGCGTCGCACCAGCTGGCCAGCAGCTCCAGCGCCTCGTCGCTGGCGCGCTGCAGGTCTGCGGGCCGCAGGCGGCGCCCGTCGGCCAGGCGCTGCATCAGTCGGGCATCGCGCCCGCCAGCGCGCCAGCTCTCGCCGTTGATGTAGACATGGTGCTCGTCATAGAGCATGCGGGTGCGCCGATCCAGCACCACGCTCTCCATCATGCCGCGCGTGCTCGACGGCTCGAACCACACCTGCGGCTTGGGTTCGCTCAGCACCTCGCCCAGCGCGCGCGCCAGCAATTGGGGATCGTCCAGCGCGCGCTGCACCGCGTCGCGGGCAAAGTCCTGCAGCGCCGTGGGGATCTCGCCAGACTGCGCCACCGCCTCCTGCTTGGGATCGCGGTAGATCACTGCGTCGTCCTGCTCGGCCGCCGCGTCGGCCAGGTGCAGCAGCACCTCGTGCGCCAATTGCGCACGCTGGGGCGAGCGAAAACCGATCGAGTAGGTCATGCACTCGCCCTCGGCGATACCGTCATGCGCCCAGCGCGGCGGCAGGTAGAGCATGTCGCCGGGCTCCAGCACGTACTCCTCCTCGGGCTCGAAGTTGGCCAGTATCTTCAGCGGCAGGCCGTCCACCAGGGTCTTGTCCTTTTGCCGGCCAATGCGCCAGCGCCGCCTGCCGTGGGCCTGCAGCAAAAAGACGTCGTAGCTGTCGTAATGCGGGCCGACGCCGCCGCCGTCGGTGGCGTAGCTGATCATCAGGTCATCGAGCCGAGCCTGGGGAATAAAGGCAAAACGCTGCATCAGCGAGTGCACCGCCTCGTCGTGCAGATCGACGCCCTGCACCAGCACCGACCACTGGCGCGTAGTCAGCGACGGCAGCGAGCGGCGCGCCAGCGGCCCGTGACGCAGCACCCACTGGCCATCGCCCCGTTGCTGGATGAAGCGCGACTCGACATCCTCGCTTGCAGCGAGCTGCAGCAGCGCGCTGCGGCCCACCGGGGCTTTGAAGCCGGGCACGGCCTGGCGCACCAGCAGCGGCTTTTTGTGCCAGTGACGGCGCATGAACTGTGCGGCGCTGATGCCGCCGAGCAGGGTCAGGGGTTGTTGTACGTCCATGGGGCAAATCCGGTGGCGGGCGCAGCCGCCCGGTGAAGAACTGCGACAATTCTCCTATGGAAATCACTGAACAATGCGTCGTCGCCCTGACCTGGGTGCTGCAGGACACGCTGGGCGAGGAACTGGACGTGCTCGACGATCCGGTGGAGTTTCTGGTTGGCGGCGACGATTTGCTGCAAAGCATCGAGCGCGCGCTGCAAGGCCACACGGCTGGCGCCGAGCTGGCGCTGCACCTGGAGCCCGAGGACGCCTTTGGCGACTTCCAGGATCAGCTGCTGTTTCTGGAGCCGCGCGCGCTGTTTCCCGCGACGCTGGAGGAAGGCATGACCTTCGAGGGCAGCGCCCTGCCCGCCGGCTGCAGCCCGCAGGCGCCGCGCGAGCTGCTCTACACGGTCACCGACATCTACCCCGACCACGTGGTGCTCGACGGCAACCACCCGCTGGCCGGCATGGCGCTGCGCCTCAAGCTCAAGGTGCACGCGGTGCGCGAGGCGACCGAAGAGGAAGTGGGCCGCGGCAGCGCCGGCACGGGCTTTTTCAAGATCCACCCGCAGGCGCCGGGCAGCAACACGCTGCATTGACCGGGTCTCGCGCCCGGTGGTCAAAGGGTTCCAGTGGAGCCGTAACCGCCCGCGCCGCGCTCGCTGGCGTGGGCAAAGTCGTCGACCGGGTTGAACTGCGCCTGCACCACAGGCACGATGACCAGTTGCGCCAGGCGCTCCATCGGCGCCAGTGTGTAGGTGATGTTCGACCGGTTCCAGCAGCTGACCATCAGCTGGCCCTGGTAGTCGCTGTCGATCAGGCCCACCAGATTGCCCAGCACGATGCCGTGCTTGTGGCCCAGGCCCGAGCGCGGCAGGATCAGCGCGGCGTAGCCCGGGTCGCGCAGATGCATGGCCATACCGGTGGGCACCAGTTGCCACTGGCCGGGCGCAAGCGCCAGCGGCGCGTCGATGCAGGCGCGCAGATCCAGGCCGGCGCTGCCGGGGGTTGCATAGGCGGGCGGGCGCGCCCGCAGGCGCTCGTCGAGAATTTTCAGATCCACTTGCATGGCGCGCGATTATCCGCGCCGCCGTGCCACTACCCGGCCTATTTGCGCCGGTTGCGCAGGCTGCGCTGAATCAGCTGCACCGCAATCGCCGCGACGAAGACCAGAAGGTACAGCGCATCCAAGCCGCCGATCGACAGGATGACGAACGCCGCGACGACCAGCCCGATCACCCAGGGAAGCACCTTGGCGAGAGCTGGCACGGGCAGCTGCTGTGGTGGTTGTTGCGGCTGGGCCTGCGGCGACTGGGGCGCCGGGACAGGCGCAGCAGTCCGGGCCGCCAGCCTGCGCCGCGTGGTGCGCTGCTGCAGGCCGGGCACGGGCGGCGTTGCCGGCGGCACCTGTGCCCCGCCGGCGCTGGCGAGCCCGGCGGCCGAGCGCGCCACCAGCGCCTCGACATAGCGGGCGAAGTCGCCGCCCGGGGGTTCCTGGTTCAGCGGTGCGCCCATGTTATGCGCTCTGGCGCGCCTGCAGCAGTTGCGCCAGCTCGGCCACCAACTGTTGCGCCAACGCATTCTTGCTGGCGCGCGGCAGTTCGCGCCAGCCATGTTCGTCGAACAGGACGAGCGCGTTGTCGTCCTGGCCAAAGGTTGCCGGACCAATGTTGCCCACCAGCAGCGGCACGCCCTTGCGCCGGCGCTTGGCGCTGGCGTGGGTGATCAGATCCTCGCTCTCGGCTGCAAAGCCCACGCAGTACAGCTGGCCGCTGCGCGCGCGCTCGGACTGCGCCACGCCGGCCAGAATGTCGGGATTCTCGACGAACGCCATCTGCGGCACCTGGCCGCTGCCGTCCTTCTTGATCTTCTGCCCGGCACTGCTGGCCGGGCGCCAGTCGGCCACGGCGGCCGTCGCAATGAAGACGCTGGCGCGATCCACCTCGGCCTGCACCGCGGCCTGCATGTCGCGTGCCGAACGCACGTCGATGCGCCGCACGCCGCGCGGCGTGGCCAGGTGCACGGGGCCTGCGACCAACGTGACCTCGGCGCCGGCCGCGCGCGCGGCGCGGGCAATGGCAAAGCCCATCTTGCCCGAGGACAGGTTGGTGATGCCGCGCACCGGATCGATGGCCTCGAAGGTCGGCCCGGCAGTGATCAGCACCCGCTGGCCGACCAGCGGCTTGGGGCTGAAGAATTGGTACAGCTCTTCGAAGATTTCCGCGGGCTCCAGCATGCGGCCGTCGCCGGTCTCGCCGCAGGCCTGCTCCCCACTGCCAACGCCCAGCACCCGCGCGCCGTCCTGCGCCACCTGCGCCAGGTTGCGCTGCGTGGCCGGGTGGGCCCACATCTCGCGGTTCATCGCCGGCGCCAGCAACAGCGGCACGCGATCCATCGGCCGCGCCAGGCACAGGAGGCTCAGCAGCTCGTCGGCACGCCCCTGCACCAGGCGGGCGATGAAGTCGGCGCTGCACGGCGCGATCAGGATGGCATCTGCCTCGCGCGAGAGGTTGATATGCGCCATGTTGTTGCCCTCGCGCGCGTCCCACTGCGACGAGTAGACCGGCCGGCCGGTAAGCGCCTGCATGGTCACCGGCGTGATGAACTGGCAGGCCGCCTCGGTCATCACCACCTGCGCGCTGGCGCCAGCCTTGACCAGCAGCCGCGCCAGCTCCGCCACCTTGTAGCAAGCGACGCCGCCGCTCAGCCCCAGAACGATGTGTTTGCCTTGCAGTGCATTCATGGGGCCGCAATTTAGCAGACCTGCCGCGCCCCAAGCGCAGCACCGCCCGCCGGTGAAACCCGGTGGCGGCGGAGCGTGTGCCACAGTTCCTATAATCGCAATTTCCCACCTCCTCCAAAGACATGACCAAATTCGTCTTCGTCACCGGCGGTGTGGTGTCTTCCCTGGGCAAGGGAATCGCCTCAGCCTCCCTTGCCGCGATCCTCGAATCGCGGGGTCTCAAAGTCACCCTCATCAAGCTCGACCCGTACATCAACGTCGACCCGGGCACGATGAGCCCGTTCCAGCACGGGGAAGTCTTTGTCACCGACGACGGCGCCGAAACCGACCTGGACCTGGGCCACTACGAGCGTTTCATCGAAACGCGCATGAAGCAGTCCAACAACTTCACCACCGGCCGCATCTACCAGAGCGTGCTGGAGAAAGAGCGCCGCGGCGACTACCTGGGCAAGACGGTGCAGGTCATCCCGCACGTCACCAACGAGATCCAGGAATACATCAAGCGCGGCGCCGGCATTGGCACGAGCGACGCGGTGGACGTGGCCATCTGCGAGGTCGGCGGCACCGTCGGCGACATCGAGTCGCTGCCCTTCCTCGAAGCGGTGCGCCAGCTGGCTTTGAAGCTCGGCTCGAACAACTCGGCCTTCGTGCACCTGACCTATCTGCCGTGGATCGCCACGGCCGGCGAATTGAAGACCAAGCCCACGCAGCACACGGTGCAGAAGCTGCGCGAGATCGGCATCCAGCCCGACGCGCTCTTGTGCCGCGCCCAGCACGCGGTGCCGCAGGAGGAGCAGGAGAAGATCTCGCTGTTCACCAACGTGCCCGAGTGGGGCGTGATCAGCATGTGGGACGTGGACACCATCTACAAGGTGCCGCGCATGCTGCACGAGCAGGGCCTGGACGGCCTGATCTGCGACAAGCTGCGCCTGAACACACCGCCGGCCAACCTGAAGCGCTGGGACGCGCTGGTGCACGAGTTCGAGCACCCGCAGGGTGCGGTGAAGATCGCGATGGTCGGCAAGTACGTCGAGCTGTCGGACGCCTACAAGTCGGTCAACGAGGCGCTCAAGCACGCCGGCATGCAAAGCCATGTGCGCGTGCAGATCGACCACCTGGACTCCGAAGACATCACCGACGCCAACGCCGCCGCCAAGCTGGGCGGCTACGACGCCATCCTGGTGCCCGGCGGCTTCGGCTCGCGCGGCGTCGAGGGCAAGATCAGCACCGCCCGCTATGCCCGCGAGCACCAGGTGCCCTACCTGGGCATCTGCCTGGGGATGCAGGTGGCGACCATCGAATACGCGCGCCACGTGGCAGGCCTCAAAGGCGCCAACTCGACCGAGTTCGACCCGAAAACGCCGCACCCGGTGATCGCGCTGATCACCGAGTGGAAGGATCAGGACGGCTCGATCAAGACGCGCAGCGAGAGCTCCGACCTGGGCGGCACGATGCGCCTGGGCGCGCAGTCCTCGGACGTTCAGCCCGGCACGCTGGCGCACCAGATCTACGGCGACGTGGTGACCGAGCGCCACCGCCACCGCTACGAGGCCAACGTGCAATACCTCGACCAGCTGCGCGCAGCCGGCCTGGTGATCTCGGCGCTGACGCAGCGCGAGCACCTGACCGAGATCGTCGAGCTGCCCACCGCGGTGCACCCCTGGTTCATCGGCGTGCAGTTCCACCCCGAATTCAAGTCGACACCGTGGAGCGGCCACCCGCTGTTCAACGCCTTCGTGAAGGCGGCCATCGTTCACCAGAAAAAAGACTGACGCCATGAAACTGTGCGGCTTTGACGTTGGCCTGGATCAACGCTTCTTCCTCATCGCAGGCACCTGCTCCATCGAGGGGCTGCAAATGTCGCTGGACGTCGCCGGCCAGCTCAAGGAAGTCTGCAGCGCGTTGGGCGTGCCGCTGATCTACAAAGGCTCGTTCGACAAGGCCAACCGCTCGTCGGGCTCCAGCAAACGCGGAGTCGGCATCGACGCGGGGCTGAGGATCCTGGATGAAGTGCGCCGCCAGCTGCAGCTGCCCATCCTGACCGACGTGCACGACACCGCCCAGGTGGCCGAGGTCGCCAGCGTCGTCGACGTGCTGCAGACGCCCGCCTTCCTGTGCCGCCAGACCGACTTCATCCGCGCCGTGGCGCAGTCGGGCAAGCCGGTAAACATCAAGAAGGGGCAGTTTCTCGCACCCTGGGACATGAAGAACGTCATCGACAAGGCGCGCGCCGCCGCTGCCGAGGCGGGGCTGTCCGAAGACCGGTTCCTCGCCTGCGAGCGCGGCGTGAGCTTCGGCTACAACAACCTGGTGGCCGACATGACGAGCCTGGCCGAAATGCGCAGCTGCGGCGCTCCCGTGGTGTTCGACGTGACCCATTCGGTGCAAAAACCCGGCGGCCTGGGCGCAGTCAGCGGCGGCGCACGCGACATGGTGCCGGTGCTCGCACGCGCCGGCGCGGCCGTGGGTGTTGCGGGCTTTTTCATGGAGACCCATCCCAAACCCGCCGAGGCCTGGTCTGACGGGCCCAACGCCGTGCCGCTGCACCACATGCGCGCACTGCTGTCGACCTTGGTCGAGCTCGACACCGTCACCAAGAAAAACGGCTATCTGGAAAACCGCTTCTCGGCCTGATCCGGGAACGACAACTGCAACCGCATCGCTGTGAATCGCAGCGCTCGGTTGCGTTGCAAAGACCGCCGCGACATTTCACCCATTTCCCTGATTTATCTGCATCCAAAGGAAGACCATGAGTGCCATTGTTGACATCGTAGGCCGCGAAATTCTGGACAGCCGCGGCAACCCCACCATCGAGTGCGACGTGCTGCTCGAATCGGGCGTGATGGGCCGCGCCGCCGTGCCGAGCGGCGCCTCCACCGGTTCGCGCGAGGCCATCGAGCTGCGCGACGGCGACAGGAACCGCTACCTGGGCAAGGGCGTGCTCAAGGCCGTCGAGCACATCAACACCGAGATATCCGAGGCCGTGCTGGGCCTCGATGCCTCCGAGCAGGCCTTCCTGGACAAGACGCTGATCGACCTGGACGGCACCGACAACAAGAGCCGCCTGGGCGCCAACGCCATGCTGGCCGTGTCGATGGCCGTGGCGCGCGCAGCCGCTGAAGAAGCCGGCCTGCCGCTGTACCGCTACTTCGGCGGCATGAACGGCTGCCAGCTGCCGGTGCCGATGATGAACGTCATCAACGGCGGCGCGCACGCCAACAACAGCCTGGACCTGCAGGAATTCATGATCATCCCGGTGGGCGCGCCCACCTTTCGCGAAGCCATGCGCTGGGGCGCCGAGGTGTTTCACGCCCTGAAGAAAATCATCAACGACCGCGGCATGAGCACGGCCGTCGGCGATGAGGGCGGCTTCGCCCCCAGCGTGGACAGCCACGAGGCGGCCATCCAGCTGATCCTCGAAGCCATCGACAAGGCCGGCTACACCGCCGGCGAGCAGATCGTGCTGGGCCTGGACTGCGCGGCCAGTGAGTTCTACAAGGATGGCAAGTACGTGCTCCAGGGCGAAGGCGGCATCGCGCTCACCGCCCAGCAATGGACCGACATGCTGGCCACCTGGGTGGACAAATACCCCATCATCTCCATCGAGGACGGGATGCACGAGGGCGACTGGGATGGCTGGAAGATCCTGACCGAGCGCCTGGCCGACAAGGTGCAACTGGTGGGCGACGACCTGTTCGTCACCAACACCAGGATCCTCAAGGAAGGCATCGACAAAAGAATAGCCAACTCCATCCTCATCAAGATCAACCAGATCGGCACGCTGAGCGAGACCTTCGCCGCCATCGAGATGGCCAAGCGCGCCGGCTACACCGCCGTCATCAGCCACCGCTCGGGCGAGACCGAGGACAGCACGATTGCCGACATCGCCGTCGGCCTGAACGCCGGCCAGATCAAGACCGGCAGCCTGAGCCGCTCGGACCGCATCGCCAAGTACAACCAGCTGCTGCGCATTGAAGAGGATCTGGGCGACGTGGCCGAATACCCGGGCCGCGCTGCGTTCTACAACCTGCGCTGACCTGCCGGCCGCTGTCTGCCCACGGCTGATCCATGAGCTCGCGCCTGGTTGCATTGCTGTTGCTGGCACTGCTCGTGGCCATCCACGCCCAGCTGTGGACGGGGCGCGCTAGCCTGGGCCAAGTGCAGCAGATGCGCGCGCAGCTGGCCGAGCGCGAAGCGGCCAATACGCGCGCGCGCCTGACCAACGAGCAGCTGGCCAGCCAGGTGGAAGACCTGAAGAATGGCCTGGATCTGGTCGAGGAAAAGGCCCGCAGCGAGCTGGGCATGGTGCGCCGCGGCGAGATTTTCGTGCGCGTCGCGCCGGCCGCCGCATCCAGCCGCCCCTGAGCGCTCCCTGAACGGGGCGCGCTCTTCGACGCGGCGCGGCTAGGGCCTGTTAACGCTATTTTTGGCGGTGCGAACATACTCAAAACGGCGTCAATCGAGACGTGCGACGCAGCCCAGACTGGGTGTCTGGACAAGGAGCGCAACGAAGAGTGGCGCAGTTTTGAGTATGTTCCCTTCGGGTTGCGATCAAAAGGGCCATCGCCGGCGTTGCCAGCCTTGCCAAGGGTGGCACCTTGGCTGCGGCTGGCGCCTTGGCGAGTGGCCCTTTTGATCACAACGCATCCGTCAAAAATAGCGTTAACAGGCCCTACTTCAGATTGCCCGACAGAAAGCGCGCCAGCCGCTCGCTGCGCGGGTTGGCCATCACTTCGCGCGGATCGCCCTGCTCCTCGATCACGCCCTGGTGCAGAAAAATCACCTGGTTGGAGACCTCGCGGGCAAAGCCCATCTCATGCGTCACGACCAGCATGGTGCGCCCCTCCTGGGCCAGCACCTGCATCACGCGCAATACCTCGCCCACCAGCTCGGGGTCAAGCGCGCTGGTCGGTTCATCGAACAGCATCACCTCGGGCTCCACCGCCAGCGCGCGGGCAATCGCCACGCGCTGCTGCTGGCCGCCGCTCATGTGGTTGGGGTAGGCATCCTCGCGCCCCTGCAGGCCGACGAGCTGCAGGTATTTGCGCGCACGCTCCACGGCTTCGCCCCGCGACAGGCCCAGCACGTGGATGGGCACCTCGATGATGTTGCCCAGCACCGTCTTGTGCGCCCACAGGTTGAAGTGCTGGAACACCATGGCCAGGCGGGTGCGCAAGCGCTGCAGCTGCTTCTGGTCGGCCGCCTCCAGCGCGCCACCGCTCCCCGGGCGCAGCGCGAGCTCCTCGCCCGCCACCAGGATGCGGCCCTGCTGCGGGCGCTCCAGCAGGTTGATGCAGCGCAGCAGCGTGCTCTTGCCCGAGCCCGAGCTGCCGATGATGCTGATCACGTCGCCCGCATGCGCGGTGAGCGACACGCCCTTGAGCACCTCGTTGGCGCCGTAGCGCTTGTGGATGTCCAGGGCCTGGAGCTTGACGGGGGTGGTGCGGTCGTTCGTCGAATCGTTCATTTGCGCGGCGCCAGATAGCCGAGGAAGCGCCGCTCGACCAGCCTGGAGCAGCCCAGCAGCGCAAAGGTGATGCACAGGTAGATGGCCGCGGCAAACAGATAGGCCTCGAACGGCAGAAAGAAGTCGGAGTACACGCGGCTGGCCGCGCCCGTCAGATCCAGCACCGCGGGCACGGTGCTCGCCAGGCTGGAGCTGTGCAGCATCATCACCACCTCGTTGCCATAGGCAGGCAGCATGCGCCGGATGGCGCTGGGCAGGACGATGCGGCGCATCATCAGCGCGTGGCCCATGCCCATGGCGCGTGCGGCCTCGACCTCGCCCTTGCCGGTCTCACGGATGCTGCCAGCCAATGTCTCCGCCGTGTAGGCGGCGGTGTTCAGGCTGAACGACAGCAGTGTGCAGAAGAACGGCTCCTTGAAATAAGTCCAGGGCCAGACCGCGTCCCAGTGCGCCTGTATCCAGGGCAGCTGGGCCACGCCGTAATAGATCAGGTAGACCTGAATCAAGAGCGGCGTGCCGCGCATGAAGTAGGTGAAGGTGCGGGCCGGCCAGTGCAGCCAGGGGCGGTGGCTGATCAGCGCCAGCGAACACGCCAGCGCCAGCACCGCGCCGCAGCCCAGGCTGTAGAGCGTCAGCTGCAGCGTGACGATCAGCCCCTGCCAGTACAGCGCCAGCGTCGCGGGCTCGAAGATGACGTCCCAACTCACAGCAGCTGCACCTTGTCCGCGCCCAGGCTGTAGCGCGCGCTCACCAGGCGCAGCGCCCACAGCGACAGCGAGGTGAACATCAGGTACAGCCCGGCGGCAAACATGAAGAAGGCAAACGGCTCACGCACCGCGGCGCTGGACTGCTTGGCGAGATACGTCATGTCGTGCAGGCCGATCAGGCTGACCAGCGCAGTGGCCTTGATCAGCACCAGCCAGTTGTTGGTGAAGCTGGGCAGCGCATAGCGCACCATCTGCGGCAGCGTGATGCGCACAAAGGTCTGGAAGCGCCCCATGCCGAAGGCCCAGGCGGCCTCCATCTGACCTCGCGGAATCGCGAGGATGGCGCCGCGAAAGGTCTCGGTCATGTAGGCGCCGTAGATGAAGCCGATGGTCAGCACGCCGGCGACGAACGGGTCGAGGTCGATGCCTTCCTCGTATCCCAGCCATTCCAGCAGGTTGTTCAGCCCGATGGCGCCGCCGTAGAAGACGAGCAGCATCATGAGCAGCTCGGGCACGCCGCGCACAATGGTGGTGTAGACGCTGGCGCCCCACACCAGCGGCCGGTTGCCCGAGAGCTTGGCCGCGGCGCCCACGAGGCCCAGCAGCGTGGCCACGGCCAGCGACGCCAGCGACACGCCCACGGTCAGCAGCGAGCCGTGCAGGATGGCCAGGTAGTAATCGTTCATCAGCAACAGGTTGAGCGCCGGGCCTTGGGTGGCGGGCGCTCAACACCACATCTCATTTGCCGTAGGGGTCGAAGTCGAAGTATTTCTTGGCAATCGCCTCATAGGTGCCGTTGGCACGGATGGTGTCGATCGCATCGTCAAGCTGCTTCTTCAGCTCGCCGCGGCCCTTGCGCATGGCAATGCCGATGCCCTCGCCGTAGTACTTTTCTTCGTACTGGTCGTGGCCCACGTAGCCGTAGTCCTTGCCCTCGGGCTTGCTCAGAAAGCCGCCGTTGACCTCGACCTTGTCGGCCACGGTGCCATCCAGGCGGCCCGCCTCGATGTCCAGATAGACCTGGTTCTGCGACTGGTAGGGCACGACGGTGACGCCCGCCGGCGCCAGCTCGCCCAGTGCCCATTTCTCCTGCGTGCTGCTCTTGAGCACGCCGATCTTCTTGCCCTTGAGCGAGGCCGGGCCGTCATACGCCGTGCCTTTTTTCACGACGATGGCGCTGGGCGTCTTGTAATAGCGCTTGGTGAAGTCCACCACGCGGGCGCGCTCGGGCGTGATCGACATCGAGCTGATCACCACGTCGTACTTGCGCGCCTGCAGGCCGGCAATGATGCTGTCCCACTCGGACTCGACGAACACGCACTTGCGCTTGATCTGCTCGCACAGCGCATTGGCGATGTCCACGTCAAAGCCGACGATCTCGCCCGTGGCGGTCTTGGACTCGAACGGCTCGTAGGCCGGGTTCAGGCCCACGCGCAGGTCGGCGGCCTGCGCGCCGCCGGCAAGAGCGGCCAAGGCCAGCGTGATCATGAATTTCCGCATTGCAGTCTTCCTTGAAATCATCAAAGCAGCGATTGTCGCCGCATCCGCGGCGTGCTTTGGCAGCGCACTTGTCGCCTGCGCTGCCGCGCACTGTCCTATTGCACTGCCTTGGAGCTGGGCGGCTGGCGCGAGGCAGCGGCAAACAGCTGGGGCACGTCGACCGCATCGAAGCGGTACTGCTGGCCACAGTACTCGCAGCCCACCTCGACCTCGCCGCGCTCTTGCAGCACGCTGCGCACCTCGTCCTCGCCCAGCGTGCGCAGCATCTGCGCGACGCGCTCGCGCGAGCAGGTGCAGGCAAAGCGCGGGCCGTCCGCGCCGCTGCGCGGCATGAAGCGCAGCAGCCGCTCCTGCCAGAACAGGCGGTGCAGGATGGCGTCCACGTCCAGGCTCAAAAGCTCCTCGCGCGTCAGGCTGGCGGCCAGCGTGGCGATGCGCTGGTAGTCCTCGTCCTCGCCGTCGCCCGCGCCGCCCGCCTGACCCTGCAAATTGGCCTCGCCCGCCACCGGCATGCGCTGCACCATCAGGCCGGCGGCGACGTCGGCGTTGGCCGCCAGCACAAAGGTGGCGTCCAGCTGCTCTGACTGGCGCATGTACTGCTGCAGCACCTGGGCCATCTGCTGCAGCGGCCTGCCATCCTCGCCCTGCAGCGCAACCACGCCCTGGTAGGGCTGCTGGCCCGGCTGACGGTCGCGCGGGTCGAGCGTGATCGCGCAGCGCCCGCCTCCGCCCACCTGCACCAGGTCGGGCAGAGCGGCATCGGGCGCCACCTCACCGATCACCGACGCGGTGGCGCGCAGGCGCAGGTCGGACTGCACTTCGGCGACCGCCAGCTTGACCGGGCCATCGCCAAACACCTGGAACACCAGCGCGCCGTTGAACTTGATGCGCGACTGCAGCAGCACGCCGGCGGCCGCCATCTCGCCGAGCAGCGCGGCCACCGGGTCGGGCCAGCCGCCGGTTTGCGTATTGGCCGCACGCCGGCGCAGGATCTCGCCCCAGGCATCGGTCAGGCGCACGATGGAGCCTCGCACGGGCAGGCCGTCAAAAAGAAAAGTGTGAAGTTCAGACACGTCGTGAAAATGGTTTGCAGGCGCGTGGCGCCGGTGTCAATCGCTGCCTGGGACGGAAGGGGCCGGCCCATCGATGCGGCGCAGGCCTGCTTTGAAGCGACGCGCGTTGTCAACATAGTGTCGCGCGCTCTGGCGCAGCCCCTCGATCTGCTCGGACGTGAGCTGGCGTACCGCCTTGGCAGGCGAGCCCAAAATCATAGACCCATCGGGAAATTCCTTGCCCTCGGTCACCAGGGCGCCCGCGCCCACCAGGCAATTGTTGCCGATGCGCGCGCCGTTCAGGACGATGGCGCCGATGCCGATCAGCGCGTTGTCGCCAATCGTGCAGCCGTGCAGCATCACCTTGTGGCCCACGGTCACGCCGCGGCCGATCACCAGCGGCATGCCGTGATCGGCGTGCAGGACGCTCGCGTCCTGTACATTCGTGCCCGCGCCAATCGTGATGGTGTCGGTGTCACCGCGCACCACGGTGCCAAACCACACGCTGGTGTCCTCGCCCAGCTGCACCCGGCCCATCACCTGCGCGCTGTCCGCCACCCAGCTGGAAGCGGCCACCTGCGGCGCCACGCCGTCGAGCTCATAAATCGCCATTGCCCACGTCTCCATGCATTGTTTCAACCAGGGCGCCATTGTAGAGACGGCACCCGCCGCCCCCGCGCAGTGCGCGACAGCCCCTGCATCGCTGCGCGCCCAGGCACTGGCCGCGCTGCAGCTTGCCGACCCCGACGCCAAATGCGCCGCCGCGCTTGCGCTGCACGCGCTCGCTGCCACGCTGGCGCCCGATCCGGGCGAGCAGCTGGCCTGCGCCGCCGCCCTGCCCGGCCACCCGCCGCGCCCGCAGCTGACCGACCATCTGAGCGTGCCGCGGCGCTCTCCAGCCACGCGCGAAGGGCGCGCAGCGCTGATCCACTCGATCGCTCACATCGAGTTCAACGCCATCAACCTGGCGCTGGACGCGGCCTGGCGCTTTGCCGGCATGCCCGAGGCCTTCTACCGCGACTGGCTGCGCGTGGCCGCCGACGAGGCGCGCCACTTCCTGCTGCTGCGCGACCACCTGCGCGCGCAGCTGGCCAGCGACTACGGCGACTTTGCCGCGCACCAGGGCCTGTGGAGCATGTGCGAGAAGACCGCGCACGACATCACCGCGCGCATGGCGCTGGTGCCGCGCACGCTGGAGGCGCGCGGGCTGGATGCGACTCCGCTGATCCAGCGCAAGCTGCGCCAGGTGGGCACGCCCGACGCGCTGGCCGCGGTCGCCATCCTGGACACCATCGTGCGCGAGGAGGTCGACCACGTGGCCATCGGCAACCACTGGTACCAGTGGCTGTGCGCGCGCCTGGGCCTTGACGCCGCTGCGCACTACGCCGCGCTGGTGCAGCGCTACCAGGCGCCGCGCCCGCGCCCGCCGCTCAACGAGGCCGCACGGCGCGCCGCCGGCTTCAGCGACGCCGAAATCGCCTGGCTGCAGCAGGGTTGACGCCTGCGCACCACGCCTACAGCCCGCGCAGCAATAGCCGATAAGGCCGAAAGGGCCCCGGCCGTTCTTTCCTACAATGCGCCCTGACTGCCCCACCCCAGCCTGCCCGATGGACACCGACGCCCTTCCCTCCGACCACAGCCCGTCGCCGCCCAGCCACGGCGCGATGATTGCGCGCCAGGCCATCATGAACGCCCAGCAGGTCGTGGTGGGCTACGAGCTGTTCAACCGCGCACGCACCAGCACCGCCCATACGGCCGCCAGCGACATGGTGCTGGTGTTCACCGCGCTGTCGCACGCCGGCACCGAGGAGCTGGTGGGCAAGATGCTGCTGTTCGTCAACTGCACGCACGAGAGCCTGAGCGGCGGCCACCTGGATCTGATCAACCCCTACAAGGTCGTGCTGGAGATCCCGTCGCTGGGCCACGCGGCGCAGGACGAGGTGCAGGCGCGCCTGCCCATCCTGCAGGAGCTGCGTGCGCGCGGCTTCAGCCTGGCCTTCGGCCACCAGGTGCTGGAGCAGACCTACGCGCCCTGGCTGGCGCTGGCCGACTACATCAAGATCGACCTGTCGGTGCTGCCGCCCGACCAGGTCAGCGTGCTGATCAACTACGCCGCGCGCCAGTCGCAGGCCGAGCTGATCGCCGAGAAGATCGAGACCGCGCAGCAATACGACATGGTCTCCTCGCTGGGCGTGCAGTTGTTCCAGGGCTACTGGTTCTCGCGCCCCACGCTGGTGGAGACCAAGCTGCTCACGCCGGCGCAGACCAGCACCATCGAGCTGCTCAACCTGGTGCGCAACCAGGCCGAGGTCGGCCAGCTCGAAGACGCGCTGAAGAAAGACGCGGCCCTCACCTTCAACCTGATGCGGCTGATCAACTCCGCCGGCCTGGGTTTTGCGCACGAGATCACCTCGGTTCGCCAGGCTGTGATGCTGCTGGGCCTCAAGCGCCTGTTCCGCTGGGCCGCGCTATTGCTGACGGCCGCGCGCGACGGTGAGACACCGCCCGCCGTGGGCCAGACCGCGGTGCTGCGCGGACGCTTCATGGAGCTGCTGGCGCAGCAGGCGCTGCCCCCGGACGCGGCCGACAAGGCCTTCGTCACCGGTATTTTTTCGCTGCTCGACCAGATGCTGGGCCTGCCGCTGGACAAGGCCGTGGATCTGCTGCAAATGCCCGACGAGGTGCGCGGCGCCCTGCTGCGGCACGACGGGGCGCTGGGCCAGTTGCTGCAGCTGGCCCAGGCCTGCGAGAGCAGCAGCGGCAGCACCTGGGAGCAGTTGGGCAGCGCGCTTGAGCTGAGCAGCGAACAGATCAACACCGCCCATTTGCAGGCCATGGCGTGGATGAACCAATTGCGCCTGTGAGCACGCCTCCCCTCCGACCCAGAGCCACTTTGCCCTCATGACGAGCACTCCAGAACCGGCCGCCGCGCCCGCCGGCGGCGCCAACGCCATCCTCATCGCCCGCCAGGCCATCCTGGACGAGAAACGCTCGGTCTTCGGCTACGAGCTGTTCGACCGCACGACCAGCGCCGGCGCCCACACGGCCGACACCGACGCGGCGCTGCTGTTCAACGCGCTGTCGGACGCCGGCTCGGAAATGCTGATGGACCGCAAGATCGTGTTCATCAACTGCACGCATTTCAGCCTGGTCGGCCCGCACCTGGAGCTGATCCACCCGGACAAGGTGGTGCTCAAGATCCCCACGCTGCCCGAGGACGCGACGCCCGAGCAGATCGAGACGCTGGTCAGCGTGTTCCAGAAGCTGCGCGAGCGCGGCTTTCGCCTGGCCTTCAACCAGAACGCGCTCAAGCGCGCCTACGGCAGCTGGCTGCCGCTGGCCAGTTTCATCAAGCTGGACATGCAGGCCTTCAAGCCCGAGCTGGCCGAGCCGCTGGTGCAGTTCGCGCGCAAGCACTCCAAGGCCACGCTGGTGGCCGAGAAGGTGGAGACGGCCGAGGAATACGAGCGCATGCGGGCGCTGGGCATCACGATGTTCCAGGGCTACTGGTTCGCCGAGCCGACGGTAGTGCGCGTGCAGACCATGCGTCCGTCGCAGGCGGCCATCATCCAGCTGATCAACCTGGTGCGCACGGAGGCCGAGATCGACGACATCGAGGAGCTGCTGAAGAAAGACCCGACGCTGTCGTTCAACCTGCTGCGCTTCATCAACTCCTCGGGCCTGGGCCTGTCGGTGGAGATCACCTCGTTTCGCCACGCGGTGATGATCCTGGGCATGAAGAAGCTGTTTCGCTGGGCGGCGCTGCTCATGACCACCTCGCAGACCAGCGGCGTGTCGCCCGCCGTCGGCCAGACCGCCGTGGTGCGCGGGCGGCTGATGGAGCTGCTCACCGCCGAGCTGCTGGCGCGCGAGGACTGCGACAACGCCTTCGTCGTCGGCGTGTTCTCGCTGCTGGACACGATGATCGGCATTCCGCTCGATCGCGCGCTGGAGTCGGTCGCGCTGCCCCAGTCCGCGCTTGACGCGCTGCTGCACGGCACCGGCAAGTACGCGCCCTTCCTGGAGCTCACGCGCGCCTGCGAGACCGGCGACGACGAGGCCTTTGCACGCAACGCACAGCTGCTGCAACTGTCGGGCCACCAGGTCAACATGGCGCACCTGAACGCACTGACCTGGGCCGAGGAGCTGCAGTCAGGACTCTGAGGCCCGTTCCGGCCTTCTCCAGGGTGGCGCGTTTCGCCGGACAAGAAACGCAATCAGCCGCGCGGGTGGTGCTGCGCATGCAGCGCCTTGAGCCGCTCGCGCGCCACGTGGGTGTAGATCGTCGTCGTTGAAATGTCGGCGTGGCCCAGCAGCAGCTGCACCACGCGCAGGTCGGCGCCGTGGTTGAGCAAATGCGTGGCGAACGCGTGGCGCAGCGTGTGCGGGGACAGCGGCGCCGTGATGCCGGCGCGCTGCGCGCACTGCTTGACGATGACCCAGAACATCACCCGCGTCATCGCGTGGCCGCGCTGGGTGACGAACAGGTCGTCGCTGTGGCGCCCCGCCAGGATGACCGCGCGCGCGTCGCCCAGGTAGCGCTCGATCCAGCCACGCGCCACCTCGCCAAACGGCACCAGCCGCTCCTTTGCGCCCTTGCCGACGACGCGCAGAACACCGTCCGCCAGCGCGACCTGGAAGGTCTTGAGCCCCACCAGCTCGCTGACGCGCAGGCCGCTGGCATACATCAGCTCCAGCATCGCGCGGTCGCGCAGGCCCAGCGGCGTGGCCACGTCGGGCGCGGCCAGCAGCGCCTCCACCTGCGCCTGGCTGAGCGTGCCGGGCACGCGCAGCGGCTGGCGCGCCGACGCCAGGCGCAGCGTCGGGTCGCCCGCCACCCGCCCCTCGCGCAGCGCCCAGCGGTAAAAGCGCCGGAACACGGTCAGGCGCCGGTTGGCCGTGGTCGCGCGCGTACCGCTGTGGCGGTGGGCAAAGTAGCCGCCCAGGTCATGCTCGCCCGCCTGCAGCAGCGCCACGCCCTGCCCGGCCAGCCACTGCGCCAGCGCCTGCAGGTCGGCGCGGTAGGCCTGCAGCGTGTTGCGCGACAGCCCCTGCTCCAGCCACAGCGCGTCGACGAAGGCATCGATGATTGCAAGAGAGGCGCCGTCGACGACGGGCGCGTCCGGTGCGGGGTGTGAATCAGAAAGGGCCATCGAAGCGTGGAAACCAGAGCGGTTACGGGGCTGGGGTTGAGAGCGTGTTTACGATTTTTTCATGATGCCCGCAATGCAGCAAAAAGCCGCAATCGAGGCGCGCGCCGCAGGCCATGCTGGTAGCCTGGACAAGGTGCGCAACGCTGAGTGCGGCTTTTTGCTGCATTGCCCGAAGGGTTGCCCCGCAAAAGCAACGTCTGCGGCGCAAGCAAATACTCGCCGGGCCACCGGCCCGGCTGCGCTAGCTGCCATAGCAGCCACCGCTTTTGCGGGGCAACGGGCACTATGAAAAGATCGTAAACACGCTCTGAGGGAAATTCCCGACGGCAGGCGTGCGGCGCAAGCCGTGTTTGCGCCGCGCTTGCGTTATTCTGGCCGCTTTTCAGATACGACTGGAGACAAGACAATGCGTTGGTTTCACAAGATTGGATGCACGCTGGGGCTTGGCTTGGGCCTGGCGCTGATGGCGCCGGTGGCGCAGGCGCAGCAGCAACAGTTCGTCAACGTGCTGACGGGCGGCCAAAGCGGCGTGTACTACCCGCTGGGCGTGTCGCTGGCGCAGATTTTCGGCAAGGCCATTCCCAATGCCCGCGCCACGGCGCAGGTGACCAAGGCGTCGGCCGAGAACCTGAACCTGCTGCAGGCCGGCCGCGGCGAAGTGGCGTTCACGCTGGGCGACGCGGTCGAAGACGCCTGGTCGGGCGACGCCGAGGCAGGCTTTCCCAAGAAGCTCGACCGCCTGCGCGGCTTCTCGGCCACCTACAACAACGTGATCCAGATCGTCGCCAGCGAAGACTCGGGCATCAAGACGCTGGCCGACCTCAAGGGCAAGCGCCTTTCGGTGGGCGCGGCCAAGTCGGGCACCGAGCTGAACGCCCGCGCCATCCTGAAGGCCGCCGGCATCAGCTACCAGGATCTGTCCAAGGTCGAATACCTGCCGTTCGGCGAATCGGTCGAGCTGATGAAGAACCGCCAGCTCGACGCCACGCTGCAGTCCGCGGGTCTTGGCGTCGCCTCGATCCGCGACCTGGCCAGCGCGGTCAAGATCGTGATCGTCCCCGTGCCCCAGGACGTGGTCGCCAAGGTGGGCAGCCCGGTCTACCTGCCCACGGTCATTCCTGCCAACACCTACACCGGCCAGACCGAGGATGTGCAGACCGCCGCCATTCCCAACTTCCTGATCACGCACTCCAAGGTGCCCGACGATCTGGTCTACGAGATGGTCAAGGCGATGTACGACAACATCGACACGCTGTACGCCGCGCACAACGCCGCCAAGGCCATCAAGCTGGACAACGCGCTGGCCGGCATGCCCGTGCCGCTGCACCCGGGCGCCGAGCGCTACTACCGTGAAAAAGGCCTGATCAAGTAAGCGCTTCCTGCAACCGACGAAGGCAACCGGCGCACGACGCCGGTTTGTCCGTTCTGGACGGCCGTACCGCGCCGCCCCGCCCTGGAGACAACCCGTGACCTCTTCCACTGACGCACCGCCGGCCGTCGCCGCATCCATCGCACAGGCCGAGCAGCTGATCGTCCCTCAGCACGACAAGCTCGACTGGCGCCACGCCGTGTTCTGGGTGGCGCTGCTGTTCTCTACTTTTCAGATCATCACGGCGGCCTTCAGCCCGCTGTCCAGCCAGGTGGTGCGCGCCATCCACGTCGGCTTCGTGCTGTTGATGATTTTTCTGATGTATCCAGCCTTCAGCAAAAACGGCGCAGGCTACAAGCCGCTGGCCTGGCTGCTGGGACTGGCCGGCTTTGCCACCGGCCTGTACCAGTGGATGTTCGAAGTCGACCTGACGCACCGCGCGGGCGACTTGACACAGGCCGACTGGGTGGTCGGCATCGTGCTGGTGCTGCTGGTGTTCGAGGCCGCGCGGCGCATGATGGGCTGGGCGTTGCCCATCATCTGCGGGCTGTTCCTGGCCTACGGACTGTGGGGCGAGTTCCTGCCCATGGCGTTTCAGCACCGCGGCTACGGCGCCGACCAGATCATCGGCGTGCTGTCGTTCGGCACCGAAGGCATCTACGGCACACCCACCTATGTGTCGTCGAGCTACATCTTTCTGTTCATCCTCTTCGGCGCCTTTCTGGAGCAGGCCGGGATGATCCAGCTGTTCACCGATTTCGCGATGGGCACCGTCGGCCACACGCGCGGCGGGCCGGCCAAGGTGTCGGTGATCAGCTCGGGGCTGATGGGCACGATCAACGGCTCGGGCGTGGCCAACGTGGTCACCACCGGGCAGTTCACCATTCCGCTGATGAAGCGCTTCGGCTACTCCAGCGCGTTTGCCGGCGGCGTGGAGGCCACGTCCAGCATGGGCGGGCAGATCATGCCGCCGGTGATGGGGGCGGTCGCCTTCATCATGGCCGAGACGCTGAACATCCCCTATGTCGACGTCTGCATCGCCGCGACGATTCCGGCCATGCTGTACTTTGCGACCGCCTTCTGGGTGGTGCACCTGGAGGCCGGACGCAAGAAGCTGCTGGGCCTGGCCAAGGAGGACTGCCCCAACCCCTGGACTGCCGTCAAGCGCCAGTGGTATCTGCTCATCCCGCTGATCGGCCTGGTCGTGCTGCTGTTCTCGGGCTACACGCCGCTGTTCTCGGGCACCGTGGGCCTGGGCCTCACCGCCATCCTGATCTTTGGCGCCGCCTGCATGCAGGGCGTGCGCGGCACCAGCCTGCGCGTGCTGTTCTGGCTGCTGCTGGCCTTTGCCACCTCCGGTTTTTTCAAGTTCGGCGTCGGCACCTTCTTCGTGCTGATCGCGCTGCTGGTGGCGCTCACCTACATCCTGCGCACCGGGCGGGATGCGCGCAAGCTGGCGGTGCAGGCCATGGTGGACGGCGCGCACCACGCGCTGTCGGTGGCGATCGCCTGTGCGCTGGTCGGCGTCATCATCGGCATCATCAACCTGACCGGCGTGGCCGCCGAGCTGGGCGGCTACGTGATCGCGCTGGGGCGCGACAACCTGCTGCTGGCGCTGGTGCTGACCATGCTCAGTTGCCTGGTGCTGGGCATGGGCATTCCGACGATTCCCAACTACATCATCACCAGCTCGCTGGCCGCGCCCATCCTGCTCGAACTGGGCGTGCCGCTGATCGTCTCGCACATGTTCGTGTTCTATTTCGGCATCATGGCCGACCTGACGCCGCCGGTGGCGCTGGCGGCCTTCGCCGCCGCGCCGATCGCCAACGAGTCGCCAATGAAGATCGGCGTGACCGCGGTGCGCATCGCAGTGGCCGGCTTCATCATGCCGTACATGGCGGTGTACTCGCCCGAGCTGATGCTGCAGGGAGGCACCTGGGCCGCGACCGTCTACGTGGTGTTCAAGGCGGTGATCGCCATCGGCCTGTGGGGCGCAACCTCCATCGGCTACCTGTTCGCGCCGCTGAACTGGGCGGAGCGCACCTGGGCCTTTGCCGCCGCCTGCCTGCTGGTGGTGGCCGCGCCCTGGACCGACGAAGTGGGCTTTGCCGCCGCCGCGCTGTTCGTGCTGTGGCATCTGTGGCGCTCGCGCCGGCCGGCCATGGGCGCACTGGCCTGAGAGGCTGAGAAGCCAGGACTCCATGCTCGGCATCTGCCTGGTGCTGGCCGGCGCCGCGGCTGCGGCGCCGGTCTTCATCCCCGCCACTCACTTCACGCTGGCCTGGACGCACTCGATCGAGAAGGTGCGCTGGGAGGAAGACTGGCGCGTGCTGGACGCGCCGCCGCGGCTGGAGATCACCGCAGCGCGGGTGCGCGGATCGGCCGCCGGCATGGAGCCGCCCGATGACGCGCAGCTCAAGGACGGCTGGTACACCTACCGCCCGGCCACGCCCGCGCCCGACCTGCTGCGCCTGACGCGCTCGCCCTACACTGCCGACTTCGACCTGTGCCCCCAGGGCCAGGGCTGCGCACCCATGGGCCGGTGGCTGGCCTCGGACGGCGGCGTCACGCTGCTGAGTGCCTGCGCTTCTTCCCCGCGTCCATGAACTACGCCGAACTGCTTTTCCCCGATTTCTCGCTGATCCTGGCCGGCTACCTGGTCTGCCGCCTTACCGCGCTCAACCGCAGCGTCTGGCAGCCGGTGGAGGCGCTGGTGTACTACCTGCTGTTTCCGGTGCTGTTGTTCCACTCCATCGTCAAGACGCCGATCGAGGTCGGAGAAATGTCGCGCCTGATGGCTGCTGGCCTGGCAATGACGGCCGGCGGCATCGCGCTGTCGCAGCTGCTGGCGCGCCTGCCCGGCCTGCGCCAGCGCATCGCGCCGCGCGAGCACGCAGGCGCGGCGCAGGTGGCGTTTCGCTTCAACACCTTCGTCGCGCTGGCGCTGGCCGACCGCCTGGCCGGCGCCGCCGGGCTGCAGTTGGTGGCGGTGCTGGTCGGCGTGTGCGTTCCGCTGGTCAACCTGGCCGCCGTCTGGCCCATGGCGCACCATGGCAACCAGCGCGTGCTGCGCGAGCTGGCGCGCAACCCGCTGGTCATCGCCACGGTCAGCGGCCTGGCATGCAACCTGGCGGGCCTGCAGCTGCCCGGCTGGGCCACGCCGCCGCTGCAGCGCATCGGCGCGTCGGCCATTGCCCTGGGCCTGATGGCCGCCGGCGCCGGCCTGCAGTGGGGCCACCTGCAGCACAACCGCACGCTCAGCGCCGTGGTGCTGACCATTCGCCACCTGCTGCTGCCGCTGTGGGCCTGGGCGCTGGTGCGGCTGATGGGCCTGGACGCCACGCAAAGCGCGGTGCTGATGGCCTTCTCGGCCCTGCCCACCGCGTCCAGCTGCTACGTGCTGGCCGTGCGCATGGGCTACAACGGCCCCTATGTCGCCGGGCTGATCACGCTGTCCACGCTGCTGGCGCTGGCCAGCCTGCCGCTGGCACTGGGGGTGCTGCGCTGACGGCGACGGCGGCAGGCGCTCACTCGTTCACATACCAGATGGTCTTGGTCTGCTGGTACTGATCCAGCGCCTCCAGGCCGTTGTCGCGCCCGCCAAAGCCCGATTGCTTGTAGCCGCCGAACGGGGTGGTGATGTCGCCCTCGGAGAAGCCGTTGATCGACACCGTCCCCGCCTTGATCGCACGGGCCATGCGCTGCGCGCGAAACACGTCGCGGGTGTAGAGCGACGCGGCCAGGCCGTATTGGCTGTCGTTCGCCAACGCAATCGCCTGGGCCTCGGTGTCAAAGCCGGTGATCGCCAGGATGGGGCCGAAAACCTCCTCCTGAAACAGACGCGAGCCGGGGTGCACCTCGTCAAAAATCGTCGGCTCGACATACCAGCCGCTTCCCAGGTCGGCATGCACGCGCCCGCCGTGCACCAGGCGCAGGCCTTCGCTGGCGGCGCTTTGCAGAAAACCGTGCACCTTGTCGAAATGCGCCTTCTCCACCAACGGGCCGATCTGGACCGCCTCGTCGGTCGGCAGGCCCACCTTCCAGTCGGCCAGGCGCGCCTGCAGCCGCTGCAGCAGCGCCGCCTTGACGCCCGACTGCACGATCAGGCGCGAGCCGCAGCTGCAGTTTTCGCCCATGTTCCAGAACGCCGCGGCCAGGACATGATCCACCGCAGCGTCCAGATCGGCGTCGTCAAAAATGACCTGCGGACTTTTGCCGCCGCACTCCAGCACGATCTCCTTGAGGTTGCTGTCGGCCGAGTACCGCAAGAACAGGCGCCCCACTTCGGTGGAGCCGGTGAAGGACACCACGTCGATGTCCGGGTGCAGGCCGATGGCGCGGCCCACCTCCTCGCCCAGGCCGGTGACCAGCTGCAGCGCCGCTGCCGGCACGCCGGCCTCGTGGGCCAGCTCTGTCATGCGATAGGCCGACAGCGAGGTCAGCTCCGCCGGCTTGACGATGACCGAGTTGCCCGCCGCCAGCGCCGGCGCGACCTTCCAGGCGTACATCTGCGCCGGAAAATTCCACGGCAGCACCGCGCCGACCACGCCGATCGGCTCCTTGACGATCAGGCCCAGCGCCTGCGGCCCGGTGGGCGCCACGCGGCCATAGCATTTGTCGATGGCCTCGGCATACCAGCGGAAGGTGTCGAGCGTCGCCGGCAGGTCGGTGTTCAGGCATTCGGTGATCGGCTTGCCCGCGTCGACGCAGTCCAGCGCGGCCAGTTCCTCGGCATGCGCGGCCATCAGGTCGGCCCAGGCCAGCATCACGCGCTTTCGCTCGGCGGGCGGGCGCTGCGACCATTCGCCCGACTCGAAGCTGGCGCGCGCGACCTGCACGGCTCGGTCGACATCGGCCGCCGTGCCCGCCTCGATCGAGCCGATGCTGCTGTTGTCGATCGGCGTGGTGTTGTCCAGAACCGCGCCCGGGGCGTCATGGCCGCCGATCAGATGACCGGCCCACAACTTGGCCGCGCGGGCCTGCGCAAAAATCTGTTCCTTGGTCTGGGGCATGGCGCAGTCCTCCTCAGGCCTGGTAGGCGTCGAGCAACGCGGCAAAGGCGTCGGCGTCCTGCTGCGCCAGCGGCGACAGCGGCAGGCGCACGGCGCCGGCCTGTACGCCGTGGCGGCGGCAGCCAAGCTTGGCCTTCTGGTTGTAGCCGCCGGACTCCATCGACTGGATCGCGGGGTACATGCCGCTCATCAGGCGGCGCACCTCGTCCCAGTCGCCCTGGGCGGCGGCGCGCACCATGGCGGCCTGCTCGGCCGGAAAGACGTTGGCGCCGCCGCTGATCCAGCTGCGCACGCCCCAGAACAGGAAGTCGGCCGCCATGTCGTCCGAACCGCTGACGATCTGAAAATCCGGAATGCGCGCCTGGATCAGCGCCAGTGCGCGGTTGAAGCTGCCGCTGCTCTCCTTGATGCCGACGATGTTGGGCACGCGCGCCAGCGCAATCACCGTGTCGACCTCGATCTGCACGCCGACGCGCTGCGGGAAGTCATACATCACGATGGGCAGGTCGGTCGCCGCCGCGACGGTGCGGAAATGCGCGGCAATGCCGTCCTGGTCGGGCAGGCTGTACGGCGGCGTCGACAGCATCAGGCCGTCGTAGCCCAGCGCCTTGGCCTGCTCGGCGTAGGCAATGGCCTGCGGCGTGGACAGAGCGTTGATGCCGGCAACCGCCGTCACCCGTCCGCGCGTTGCCTCGGCCACGGTGCGCAGCACCAGTTCGCGCTCGTCGGCCGACAGCGCGTAGTACTCCCCCGTCGTGCCGCAGGCCACGATGCCGGCCACGCCGGCGTCGACGAAGCGGTCGACCAACTGGCGCAGCGCGGCCGCATCGACACGGTCGTCGGCGGTAAAGGGGGTGACGATTGGGACGAGAACACCATCGAGTTTCATGGGATTTCCTTGGTTAATGGACGGTAGCCTCGAACGAGGCACAAGGGAAAAACTGGCGCAATCGCACTAAAAACCGACGATTCGCTGCGGCAGCCATGTGGCAAGCACCGGGAACAGCGCCACCAGAATCAGCGTCACGATCTGCACCAGGATGAACGGGACGACACCCCGGCACACCTGGCCATATTTCATGTCGGGCGGCGCGATCGACAGCAGGTAGAAGATCGACGACGCCATCGGCGGTGTCAGGTAGCTGGTCTGGATGACGATGATGACCAGCGTGCCGAACCAGATCGGATCCACGCCCGCGGCGGTCAATACCGGCAGGAACAGCGGCACGCAGATCAGCACGTTGGCCGTCCAGTCCAGAACGAAGCCGAGCAGGAAAACAATGCCCAGGAACAGCACCAGTGTTCCGGCCAGGCCCAGCCCCATGTCCGAGATCAGTGCCTGGATCAGGCGCGAGCCGCCGTTGGCGGCAAAAATGCCGGTGAACATGATGCCGCCCGCGACGATCAGCATGATCATCGACGAGATGCGCACCGTGATGGCCAGCGACTCGTGCAGCACCTTCCAGCTGAACTTTCCGTAGGCAATGCACAGGATCAGCGCGCCTATCGCACCCACTGCCGCAGCCTCGGTGGGCGATGCAACCCCGGCCATCAAAGAGCCCAGGACCGCAATGATCAGCAGCATGGTGGGCAGCAGCCCGCTGGCCGTGATCTTGAGTTTCTCCATCACCGGCAGCTGCATGTCCGCATCGTTGGCGGGCGGCCCCTTGTGCGGCTGCACGATGCAGGTGCCGATGATGTAGAGGATGAACAGGCCCACCATGATCAGGCCTGGGAACAGCATCGCGGCAAACAGCTCGCCCACGGAAATCTGGGCCAGCGATGCGTACACCACGGCCACCACCGAAGGCGGGATCATCGTGCCGAGCGAGCCGCCGGCGCAGATCGTTCCGGCGATCAGCGAGTTGTCGTAGCGAAAGCGCTGCATCGCCGGAATGGCCATCAGCCCCACCATGACCTCGACCGCGCCGACGACGCCGGCCGCAGCTGCAAACGTGGCGCCCATGGCAATCGTGGCCACGGCCAGCCCGCCGGGCAGGCGACCCAGCCACAGCTGCATGGTGCGAAACAGGCGTGCTGCGATGCCCGAGCGCTCCAGGATCGCGCCCATCAGCACGAACATCGGGATGGCCGAAAGAATGTAGTTGGTGGCCGCCGAATACAGGCCGCCATAGAGCTGGTTGAACATCTGGCCGCCAAAGGCAAACCAGCCTGCCACCAGCGCCGGAATGATGAGCGAGAACGAAACCGGTATGCCCAGGAAGATGAGCAAAAACATGCCCGGGAACATCAGCGCGGCAATGGTCTGGTTCATGGCCGGCCTCCCTGTGCAGACTGGCCTCGATCGCTGAACCCACGCAGCCCCTCGGCCACCAGCTGCAGGGTCAGGGCCACCAGCCCCACACCGATCAGCAGGTAGAACGGCCACATCAGCGGCGCCCAGGGGCTGACGGTTTCCACCTCGTTGCGCTCCCAGGCCCGCCATGTGCGCGACAGCGCAATCCACGCCAGCGTGCCGAAGAACGGCGCCAGCACGAGCAGGTAGGCGACCCCCTGCACCACCGCGTTCACCGAAGCCGGCAGGCGGTTGCGCAGAACGTCGATGCGGATATGGGCGTCCTCGCGCAGCACATAGGCGACCCCGAGCAGGAACAGGGCGCCATTGCTCATGTAGGCGATGTCGAAGGCCCAGTTGGTCGGCGCGGAAAACACATAGCGCGCAACGACCTCGTAGACCATGGCCAGCGTGAGGACGGCGGCGGCCAGCGCAGCGAGCTGCGAAGCGCACCACGACACGGCGTTGGCGAATCGGGACAGGGCATGGAGCATGGCGGCCTCGCTGCGGCAATCAATCGCGGATCAGATAGCCGCTCTCGGCCTTCCAGCGCCTGTGGTAGCCCTCGTAGTCGGCCAGCACCTCGGCCATCTGGGGCTTGCCTGCTGCCTTTTGTGCATTCGCCGTCTTGCGCATCCAGTCATAGCCGGCATCCGACAGCTGCTTGATGAACGACGCATCGAGCGTGATCACTTCGTTGCGGCCGCCGCGGTATTTCTCCATGGCCTTCATGTCGGCGTCATAGAAGAAATCCAGGCTCTGCTCGGTGGTGAGCTGGGCCGCGGCTTCAACCAGCGGTTTCAGATCCTGGGGAACCTTGTTCCAGGTGTCCTGCTTGACCACCACTTCCCACATGAACGTGGGCTGGTGCACGCCGGGGACGACGATGTATTTGGCCGCCTGGTGAAAGCCCTCGGGCATGTTGGCCGAGGGCGGAGCCCACTCGACGGCATCGACCCCCTTGCGCTGCAGCAGGGTGTAGGTCTCACCTGGTGGCACCACGGTCGGCACAGCACCGAAATAGTCGCGCATGACCTCGGCCCAGGCGCCCGATGTGCGGTACTTCAGCCCCTTGAGATCCTCGGCACTGCGAATGGGCTTGTTGGCGTGCGCCAGGATTTCCGACGAGCCAATGCCGACGATCATGGTCTTGAGCCCTTGCTGGGCGCGCAACTTCTCCAGCCGCTCCTTGCCACCGCCCTGGTACAGCCAGGCCTTGTAGGCATCCGGGCCCATTCCACCAGGGAAGCCGGCAAAAATGGCATTGATCGGATCCTGGTTGACCAGATAGCTGGACGTGGAGTGGCCTGCTTCGACCACGCCGTCCTGCACCGCATCGAACACCTTGAGCGCGGGCACGATGACGCCTGCGCCAAAGGGCTGGATCTCCACCCTGCCGGAAGTAATGACCTTCACATTCGTGGCGAAACGCTCCAGAAAATTTTGATAGAAGGGCGAGCCTTCCGGCACCGACGTGGGAACGCGCCAGGTGACGTCCGCAGCGTTGGCGCCACTCCATACCCCGACCGAAATCGCCAGTGCCGTCAGGGCACGTTTGAACAACTTCATGGTTTTCTCCTGTGTGCTGAAACGCAGCGACCATCCGCCACCGCAGCCGTAAGTATCTTGTAAATATATTTATAGGATATTGGTAAAACACCTGATAGTGGGCCGAGCGGCGCACAAAAGTTACCGCTCATGCGTTTGAAGAAAAGGCTGCCTCCGCAGATCCGCCAGCCACCGGCCGGTGCAAATCCAAGCCTGGCGAATGCCGGTACGACCGGCTATGGATTGCCGGGTGCGCCACCGCCCTGCGCCAGCGCCCAGGCCACGTGCTCGCGCACCAAGGCGCTGGGGTGGTCGATCCGCGCCTGCAGCGCGACGCGGATCGCATCGGTCTCTGCGCCGCGCGCCTGGCGCAGCGCATTGCCCAGCGCCACGGCGATGTTGCGCAGCCAGCGTTCGTGGTTGATGCGCCGCACCGGCCCGCCCTCGGTGCGCTTGAGGAAGGTCGCCTCGTCCCAGGCGAACAGGTCGATCAGCTGTTGGCCCACCAGCGGCGCGCGCTCGTCGAAGTCGGGCAGTTCGGTGGTCTGCGCGTATTTATTCCACGGGCAGATGGTCTGGCAGTCGTCGCAGCCGTAGATGTGGTTGCCCATCAGCGGGCGCAGCTCTTCGGGAATGGCGCCGTGGTATTCGATGGTGAGGTAGGAGATGCAGCGGCGCGCGTCGACCACGCCGGGCGCGACGATGGCGCCCGTGGGGCAGACGTCGATGCAGGCGGTGCAAGTGCCGCAGTGGGCGCTGACTGCTTCGGTTTCCTCCAGCGCAAAGTCGACAAAGATTTCACCGAGAAAAAACATCGAGCCCGCGTCGCGCGAGAGCACCATCGAGTGCTTGCCGCGCCAGCCCTGGCCGCTGCGGCTGGCCAGCTCTTTCTCCAGCACCGGCGCCGAATCGCAGAACACACGGTAGCCGAACGGCCCGGCCAGCTCCTCGATGCGGTCGCACAGTTTTTGCAGCCGCTGGCGCACCACCTTGTGGTAGTCGCGCCCCCGGGCGTAGAGCGAGACCACGCCCTCGCCGGGCTGCTCCAGCCGCGCCAGCTCGCGGCGCTGCCAGTCGGGCGGCGTGCTGCGCGGCAGATAGGGCATGCGCGCGGTGATCACGCTCACCGTGCCCGGCACCAGCTCGGCCGGGCGCGCGCGCTTGAGGCCGTGACGCTCCATGTAGTGCAGCTCGCCGTGCAAGCCCTGGGCCAGCCACTGCAGCAATCCCGGCTCGGCGGCGGACAAATCCACGCCGGCAACGCCGATTTGGGAGAATCCCAACTCCTGCGCCCATGCCCGTATCTGGTGGATCCATTGACTGCTGCTGACCATCGCCAAATTGTAGAAACCGCCCGCTCCCCCGCCCCCGCGCAAGGCCATTGCCTGTGCTGGGACGACGAGGACGAAACCGCCCGCTTTGCCGCCTGGCTGGCGCGCCAGCCGGGCCTGCGCAACGCGCTGCTCACGCTGCACGGCGACCTGGGTGCGGGCAAGACCACTTTTGCGCGCCACCTGCTGCGCGCGCTGGGCGTGGCCGGGCGCATCAAGAGCCCGACCTACGCGGTGGTCGAGCCCCACCAGGCGGGCGACCTTGCCATCTGGCACTTCGACTTCTACCGTTTCAGCGACCCGCGCGAGTGGGAGGACGCCGGCTTTCGCGACCTGTTCGCCAGCCCCGGCCTCAAGCTGGTGGAGTGGCCCGAAAACGCAGCCGGCCTTTTGCCCACACCAGACCTTGCTATTTACATTGAAGCAGAGGATGATGTCCGCCGACACGTGACGCTGCATGCTGCAACCGCTTTGGGCCAGACCCTGATCCAGGCCCTGCCCTCCCGTGATGCGTAGTACCCCCCCACCATCGGCCGACCCCGCCCGCCGCAGCCTGCTGCAGGCGGGCACTCTGGTGTTGCTGCTGGGCGCGCAGCAGATCGCGCGCGGCGCCAGCATCGTCGCGGTGCGCGTGTGGCCGGCGCAGGACTATTCGCGCGTCACCATCGAGTCCGACCGCGCGCTGGTCGCCAAGCAGTTCTTCGTCGCCACGCCGCCGCGCCTGGCGGTCGACATCGAGGGCATCGACCTCGACCCGGCGCTGCGCGAGCTGGTCGCCAAGGTTCGGCCCGACGACCCCAACATCGCCGGCATCCGCGTCGGGCAGAACCAGCCGGGCGTCGTGCGCATGGTGGTCGACCTCAAGCAGGAGGCGCGGCCGCAGGTGTTCTCGCTCACGCCGATTGCTGCCTACCAGCACCGGCTGGTGTTCGACCTGTACCCGGCCCAGGCGCCCGACCCGCTGGCCGCGCTGATCGCCGAGCGGCTGCAGCCGCACGCCGCCGCGCCCGCGCCGGCGCCCTTCACGCCGCGCGATGCCGGCGGCGACCCGCTGGGCGCGCTGATCGCCGAACGCATTGAGGGTCTGGAAGACACCATCGCCAACACAGCCCCGCCCGCTGCGCCGCCTGCCAGCGCAGCGCCTCCGAGAGTCGCTGCGGCACCCGCCCGCCCTGGCACGCCGTCCGTCGCCTCCAAGGTGCGCGCCACCGACCGGATGATCATCGTCGCGCTCGACCCCGGCCATGGCGGCGAAGACCCCGGCGCCATCGGCCCCGGCGGCACGCGCGAGAAAGACGTGGTGCTGCAGGTGGCGCTCCTGCTGCGCGAGCGCATCAACGCAACGCAAGTGGGCGGCAACCCCATGCGCGCCTTTCTGACGCGCGACGGCGACTACTTCGTGCCGCTGGCCACCAGAGTGCAGAAGGCGCGGCGCGTGCAGGCCGACCTGTTCGTCTCCATCCACGCCGACGCCTTCACCAACCCCGCCGCGCGCGGCGCCAGCGTGTTCGCGCTCAGCCAGAGCGGCGCCTCCAGCGCGGCCGCGCGCTGGCTGGCCAACAAGGAAAACCAGGCCGACCTGATCGGCGGCGTCAACGTCAAGACGCAGGACCAGCACGTGCAGCGCGTCATGCTGGACATGAGCACCACGGCGCAGATCAAGGACAGCCTGCAACTGGGCGGCACGCTGCTGGGCGAGATCGGCGCGATGGCCAAGCTGCACAAGCCGCGGGTCGAGCAGGCCGGCTTTGCCGTGCTGAAGGCGCCCGACATTCCCAGCGTGCTGGTCGAGACCGCCTTCATCAGCAACCCGCAGGAAGAGGCGCGGCTGAAGTCTGCGCGCTACCAGCAGCAGCTGGCCGACGCGCTGATGCGCGGCATCACGCGCTATTTCGCCAAGAACCCGCCGCTGGCACGCAGCCGCAGCGTGTGACCGACCGAGGAGACCCCACCCATGGCACAACCCCATCTGCAAAGCGGCCAGATTGCCCATCTGGCGCCGCTGGGCGCGCAGCTGTCGCAGCACGTCAGCACCGCGCTGTTCAAGGCCAGCCAGCTGGAGGTGGTGCGCCTGGTGCTGCCGCGCGGGCAGTCGCTGCGCGAGCACCGCGTGCCCGGCGAGATCACGCTGCAGTGCCTGGAAGGCGAGGTCCGGCTGCAGACCGACACCGGCACCGAGCTGCTGCGCGCTGGCGACCTGGTACACCTGGACGGCAACGCGCCCCACGGCCTGCAAGCGGTGCACGACAGCTCGCTGCTGCTGACCATCTGCCTGGCTCCCCGGGCCAACCCGGCTTGACACCAGGGGCTCATTCGCCCCACCCGGGCGCCGCAGCGCCCTGAAAACAGGGAAAACCCAGGTGTCATAACGCGATCCGTATGGCGAATATCGTGCACAGGGTATGGCGCAGCTGTGCCAACCCCGCACGATAAGCCATCGCCACAGCCGCCAGGCGCTAGCCCGACCAACGGCGCGCCCCACGGATCGCACCATGAACCACAACGACAACACCACCCCCATCCGGTTCTACTTCCGCCAGCAGATCGTCACCGTCCACGACGCGGCGACGACCTGCACCGTGCTCGACTGGCTGCGTGAGCGCCAGCGGCGCACCGGCACCAAGGAAGGCTGCAACGAAGGCGACTGCGGCGCCTGCACCGTCGTCGTCGGCACGCTGGACGCCGCCGGCCAGCTGCAGCTGGCCAACGTCAACGCCTGCATCCAGTTCCTGCCGACGCTCGACGGCAAGGCGCTGTTCACCGTCGAAGACCTGGCGGCGCTGGCACCCGCCGGCCAGGACGGCGGCGCTGCGCTGCACCCGGCGCAGCAGGCCATGGTCGACTGCCACGGCGCGCAGTGCGGCTTTTGCACGCCGGGCATCGTCATGACGCTGTTCAACCGTTACGAGGCGCACCAGGGCGGCGCGCCGCTGCCCACACGCCAGCAGCTGGCCGACGACCTGTCGGGCAACCTGTGCCGCTGCACCGGCTACCGCCCCATCCTGGACGCGGGCCAGCGCATGTTCGACCTGCCCGCCGCGCGGCTGGACCGCACCGCCGTGGAGCAGGCGCTGCAGCCGCTGCAGCGACCGCCGCAGGGCGGGTTGCACTACGCCGCCAGCCGCACGCTGGACGACGGCAGCACGCGCCAGGATCACTTCCACGCGCCGCGCACGCTGGACGCGCTCGCCGCGCTCTACCAGCAGCGCCCCCAGGCGCGGCTGCTGGCCGGCTGCACCGACATCGGCCTGTGGGTCAACAAGCAGCTGCGCGACGTGGGCGAGCTGATCTACCTGGGCCAGGTCGGCGAATTGCAGGCGATCGAGGAGCGCGGCGGCTGCCTACACATCGGCGCCGCCGCCTCGCTGGAGGACGCCTGGCGCGCACTCGCCGCGCACGCGCCCAGCCTGCACGAGGTGTGGCTGCGCTTTGCGTCTGCGCCCATCCGCCACGCCGGCACCATGGGCGGCAACGTGGCCAACGGCTCGCCGATTGGCGACTGCGCGCCCATCCTGATGGCGCTGGACGCCAGCGTGGTGCTGCGCCGCGGCAGCGCCACGCGCCAGATGGCGCTGACCGACTTCTACCTGGACTACATGAAGAACGCGCTGCAGGCGGGCGAGTTCGTGCAGTCCATCACCGTGCCGCTGGCGGCGCTGGCGCGCACGGTGCGCGGCTACAAGGTCAGCAAACGCTTTGACAGCGACATCTCCGCGCTGTGCGCCGGCATGAGCATCGAGGTGCAGGACGGCGCCGTCGCAGCCATCCGCCTGGCCTTTGGCGGCATGGCCGCGACGGTGCGCCGCGCCGCCCACGCCGAGGCCGCGCTGCTGGGCCGGCCCTGGACTCGGGAGAGCGTGCGCACCGCCCAGCAGGCACTGGCGCAGGACTTCACACCGATGACCGACTTGCGCGCCAGCAGCGCCTACCGCCTGCAGGTGGCGCAAAACCTGATCCAGCGGCTGTGGCTGCAAACGCGCGCCGACGCGCCGCTGATTGAAGCCGACAGCAACGTCTTCAGCGCGATGCCGCACGTGCTGGCCTGAGAGCGTGTTTACGATTTTTTCATGATGCCCGCAATGCAGCAAAAAGCCGCAATCGAGGCGCGCGCCGCAGGCCATGCTGGTGGCCTGGACAAGGTGCGCAGCGCTGAGTGCGGCTTTTTGCTGCATTGCCCGAAGGGTTGCCCCGCAAAAGCAGCGTCTGCGGCGTTGCAAATACTCGCCGGGCCACCAGCCCGGCTGCGCTTTGCGCCTTGCAGCCACCGCTTTTGCGGGGCAACGGGCACTATGAAAAGATCGTAAACACGCTCTGAGGAGACACGACCATGAACAAAGCCGTCCCTACTGCACTGCTGCAAAACGCTGGCGTCTTTGCCGACTACCAGGCCAACCAGCGCCAGCGCCTGAACGCATCCGCCGAGTCGCGCGCCATGGAAGGCGGCGCCCGTGTCGGCGTCAGCCGCCCGCACGAGTCGGCCGAGCTGCACGTCAGCGGCAGCGCCACTTATTGCGACGACATTCCCGAGCTGGCCGGCACGCTGCACTGCGCGCTGGGCCTGTCGCCCGTGGCCGCGGGCCGCCTGCTGGAAAGCGACCTGGCCGCGGTGCGCGCGATGCCCGGCGTGGTGCGCGTGCTCACCGCGGCCGACATTCCGGGCGAGAACAACTGCGGCTCGGTACTGCACGACGACCCCATCCTGTGCGACGGCGAGATCCGCTTCCTGGGCCAGCCGGTGTTTGCCGTCATCGCCCACACGCGCGAGCAGGCACGCCGCGCCGCCGCACTGGCCAAGACCGTGCTGAAGGTGGAAGCGGCCGAGCCGGTGCTGACGCCGCGCCAGGCGCATGAGAAGCAGCAATACGTCGTCCCGCCAATGAACCTGGTGCGCAGCACCAGCGGCCGGGACGAGTCGGGCATCCGCGCGGCCATCGCCAGCGCCCCCCGCCGCCTGACCGGCAGCCTGGACGTGGGCGGGCAGGAGCAGTTCTACCTGGAAGGCCAGATCAGCTACGCCCTGCCCAAGGAGGGCGGTGGCATGCATGTGCACTGCTCGACGCAGCATCCCAGCGAGATGCAGTTCCTCGTCGCGCACGCGCTGGGCGTGCGGGCGCATGCGGTGCTGGTCGAATGCCGGCGCATGGGCGGCGGCTTTGGCGGCAAGGAATCGCAGTCGGCGCAGTTCGCCTGCATCGCGGCGATCGCCGCGCGGCTGCTGGATCGCCCGGTCAAGCTGCGCCTGGACCGCGACGACGACTTCCTGATCACCGGCCGGCGCCATGGCTTCTGGTACGAGTACGACGTGGGCTACGACGACGACGGCCGCATCCTGGGCGTGGCGCTGCAGCTGGTCTCGCACGCAGGCCACTCGGCCGACCTGTCGGCCGCGGTGATGACGCGGGCCATCTGCCACTTCGACAACGCCTACTGGCTGCCCGAGGTGGCCATGCACGGTTTTTGCGCCAAGACGAACACGCAGAGCAACACCGCGTTTCGCGGCTTTGGCGGCCCGCAGGGGGCGATCTGCATCGAGTACATCCTCGACGGCATCGCCCGCAGCCTGGGCAGGGACGCGCTGGCGGTGCGCCGCGCCAACTTCTACGGCGTGGGCGAAAACAACGTCACGCCCTACCGCCAAACCGTCAGCGACAACATCATTGCGCCGCTGGTCGGCCAGTTGGTGGCCAGCAGCAACTACGCCGCGCGGCGCGAGGAGATTGCCGCCTTCAACGCAGGCAGCGAGGTGCTGAAGAAAGGCCTGGCGCTCACGCCGGTCAAGTTCGGCATCAGCTTCAACGTCAAGCACCTGAACCAGGCGGGCGCGCTGGTGCATGTCTACCTGGACGGCTCCATCCTGGTCAACCACGGCGGCACCGAGATGGGCCAGGGCCTGAACACCAAGGTCGCGCAAGTGGTGGCGCACGAGCTGGGCGTGAACTTCGGGCGCGTGCGCGTCAGCGCCACCGACACCAGCAAGGTGGCCAACACCTCGGCGACGGCCGCGTCGACCGGCTCCGACCTCAACGGCAAGGCCGCGCAGGATGCGGCGCAAAAAATCCGCCAGCGCCTGGCCGCCCACGTGGCGCAGCAGCATGGCGCGCGGATTGAGGACGTGCGCTTTGCCAACGACCAGGTCACCGTCGCCGGCAAGACGCTGGACTTCTCCGCCGTCGTCGCCAGCGCCTACCTGGAGCGCGTGCAACTGTGGTCCGACGGTTTCTACGCCACGCCCGGCCTGTCGTGGGACGCAAAAACCATGACCGGCCACCCGTTCTACTACTACGCCTACGGCGCGGCGGTGAGCGAGGTCGTCGTCGACACGCTGACCGGCGAGTGGAAGCTGCTGCGCGCCGACCTGCTGCACGACGTCGGCCAGTCGCTCAACCCGGCGATCGACATCGGCCAGATCGAGGGCGGCTTCATCCAGGGCATGGGTTGGCTGACGATGGAAGAGCTCGTCTGGCACCCCAAGAGCGGCCTCTTGATGACGCACGCGCCCAGCACCTACAAGATCCCGACGGCCAACGACTGCCCGCCCACCTTCAACGTGCGGCTGTTCGAGGGGCGCAACGCCGAGGACTCCATCCACCGCAGCAAGGCCGTGGGCGAACCGCCGCTGCTGCTGCCGTTCTCGGTCTTTTTTGCGATCCGCGACGCGATTGCCGCGGCCGGCGCGCCCGGCTGCGTGCCGCCGCTGCAGGCGCCGGCCACGAGCGAAGCCATCCTGCGCGCGATCACCGCGGTGCAGGCCGCGGCCCACTGAAGGCATCGCGCGCCGCCCACAGCTTTTCACCCACGCCGCCGCGCCCATGCCCCCAACGGCCCCGCACGACCGCCCCGCGCCCACGCCCGCCTCCGCGGGGCAGGCGCTCGACCGCATCGACCTGCACTTGATCCGCGTGCTGCACATGGTGCTGGTCGAGCGCAGCGTCTCGCGCGCCGCGCTGCGCCTGGGCATGCACCAGCCGGCCGTGTCGGCCGCGCTGCGGCGCCTGCGCCGCCTCACCGGCGACCCGCTGCTGGTGCGCAGCGGCGCCGCCATGGTGCTGACCGATGCGGCGGTGCAGATGATCGAGCCCACCGCGCAGCTGCTGCAGTCGGCGCAGCAGCTGTTTGGCCAGGCGCAGGCGTTCGACCCGCTGCAGACCACGCGCCAATTCAACCTGGCCGCCAGCGACTACCTCGACCCGCTGTTTCTGCCGCGCCTGGTGGCCGACATCAAGCACCGCGCGCCGCAGGCGCACGTGGCCATCCACGCGCTGACGCACGAGGCCGACTACCGTGGCCAGCTCGCCAGCGGTGAGATCGACCTGGTCGTCGGCAACTGGCTGCAGCCCCCGGCCGACCTGCACCTGGCGCGCCTGCTCAGCGACGAGGTGGTCTGCCTGGTCAGCACCCGCCACCCGGCGGTGCGCCGCGGCTGGGACGTGGCGCAGTGGCTGGCCGCCGAGCACATCGCGCCCATGCCCACCCACCTGGGCGCGCGCGGCATCATCGACCAGATGCTCGACCGCCAGGGCCTGGCGCGCAACATCGTCGCGCGCAGCGCCTACTTCGGGCTGATCCCGGCCATCGTCGCCGACAGCCTGCTGGTGCTGACCACCGGCCGCCAGTACTGCGAGCGCGTGGCCGCCCAGCTGCCGCTGGCCATCCTGCCCTGCCCCGTGGCCATGCCGCCGCTGCTGTACTACCAGCTGTGGCACGAGCGCTGCCACGCCTCGCCCGCGGTGCGCTGGCTGCGCGAGCGCGTGCGCAGCGCCGCCGCGCCCCCGCACGGCTAAGCCGTCCGCCCCGCCCCGCCCCTGTTCCCCCGTGCAACGCATTGACCGCCCCAACGACCGACAACAAGGAGACCCCATGAACTGGATCGAACGCGTTTTCAAACTGCAGGAACATGGCACCAACGTGCGCACCGAGCTCATCGCCGGCCTGACCACGTTCCTGACGATGGCCTACATCATCTTCGTCAACCCGTCCATCCTGGGCGACGCGGGCATGCCCAAGGATGCGGTGTTCGTCGCCACCTGCCTGATCGCGGCGCTGGGTACTGCGGTCATGGCCTTCTACGCCAACTACCCCATCGCGATGGCGCCGGGCATGGGGCTGAACGCCTACTTCGCCTACGCCGTCGTGCTGCACATGGGCTTTACCTGGCAGGCGGCGCTGGGCGCGGTGTTCGTCTCGGGCTGCCTGTTCCTGGTCGTCACGCTCACCGGCATCCGGCGCATGATCATCGACGGCATACCGCAGTCGCTGCGCTTTGCCATCACCGTCGGCATCGGCCTGTTCCTGGCGCTGATCGCGCTCAAGAGCGCGGGCATCGTCGTCGGCTCGGAGGCCACGCTGGTCACGCTGGGCGACCTGCACCAGCCCTCGGTCATCCTGGCGTCGCTCGGTTTTCTGCTGATGGTGGCGCTCGACCGCCTGCGCGTGCGCGGCGCCATCCTGATCGGCATCATCGCGGTCACCGTCGCCTCGTTCTTCTTCGGCGGCAACCAGTTCCACGGCATCTTCTCGGCGCCGCCGTCGATCGAGCCTACCTTCCTGCAGCTCGACATCAAGACCGCGCTGACCAAGGGTTTTCTCAACGTCGTGCTGGTGTTCTTCCTGGTCGAGCTGTTTGACGCCACCGGCACGCTGATGGGCGTGGCGCGCCGCGCCGGCCTGCTGGTGCCGGGCAAGATGGATCGCCTGAGCAAGTCGCTGCTGGCCGACAGCGCGGCCATCTTCGCCGGCTCGCTGCTGGGCACCTCCAGCACCACCGCCTACGTCGAGAGCGCCTCGGGCGTGCAGGCGGGCGGGCGCACCGGCCTGACGGCGCTCACCGTCTCGGTGCTGTTCCTGGCCTGCCTGTTCATCGCGCCGCTGGCCGGCGTCGTGCCCGCCTACGCCACGGCGCCGGCGCTATTCTTCGTCGGCTGCCTGATGATGCGCGACCTCACCGAGATCGACTGGGACGACTCCACCGAGACCATCCCCGCGGCCATCACCGCGCTGATGATGCCCTTCACCTACTCCATCGCCACCGGCCTGGCCTGCGGCTTCATCAGCTACGCGCTGATCAAGCTGTGCACCGGCCGCGTGCGCGAGGTGCACTGGATGGTGTGGATCATCGCCGCGCTGTTCATGTTCAAGTTTGCCTACGTGGGGGGTTGAGATGGCACGACAGGCCTACCGCGCGCAGCTGCTGCGCTTTGACCCGCAGGGCAAGGCCTTGTACGACAGCGACGGGCTGCTGGTGACCGAGCGCGGCGCTGACGGCGTGGCCCACGTGCTCGACGCCGGCAGCCACGCCGCCGTGGTCGCCCGCCATCCGGGCCTGGCCACGACCGACTGGAGCGGGCGCCTCATCGCGCCCGGCTTCATCGACATGCACGTGCACTACCCGCAGCTCGACGTCATCGGCTCGCCCGCCGACGGCCTGCTGCCCTGGCTGGAGCACTACACCTTTCCCGCGGAAAAACGCTTTGCCGACCCGGCCCACGCCACCGAGGTGGCCGGCTTCTTCCTGGACGAGCTGCTGCGCAACGGCGTGACCACGGCGCTCACCTTTGCCACCACGCACCCGGCGTCGGTCGACGCCTTTTTCACCCAGGCGCAGGCACGGCGCCTGCGCATGATCAGCGGCAAGGTGCTGCAAGACCGCCACAGCCCCGACGGCCTGCGCGACGAAACCGAGCAAAGCCTGATCGACAGCGAAGCGCTGATCGAGCGCTGGCACGGCAAGGGACGCCTGGGCTACGCCATCACACCGCGCTTTGCGCCGACCAGCACCGACGCGCAGCTGCAAGGTGCCGGCGAGCTGGCCGCGCGCTACAGCAACACCTGGATTCACTCGCACGTAGCCGAAAACCACGACGAAGTGCGCTGGGTGGCCGAGCTGTTCCCCCAGGCGCGCTCCTACCTCGACGTCTACCAGCGCTTTGGCCTGCTGCGCCGCCGCGCCGTCTACGCCCACTGCATCTACCTGGACGGCACCGACCGCCAGCTGATGCACGAGACCGGCGCGGCCGCCGCCGTCAGCCCCACGAGCAACCTGTTTCTGGGCAGCGGCTTCTTCGACTTTGCCCAGGCGCGCGAACAAAACATGCTGCACGGCCTGGCCAGCGACGTGGGCGGCGGCACCAGCCTGTCGCCGTTTCACACCATGCTGGCCGCCTACTACACCGGGCGCGAGGGCCAGACCAAGCAGGGCCTGAGCCTGGCGCCCACCGAGCTGTGGTGGCGCCACACCGGCGGCGCCGCCCAGGCGCTGGGGCTGGACGGCGTCGTCGGCACGCTGCAGCCCGGCAGCGAGGCCGACTTCATCGTCCTCAACCCCCAGGCCACACCGCTGCTGGCGCGCCGCACGCAGCGCGCCCAGAGCCTGGAAGAACTGCTGTTCGCCCTCATCGTGCTGGGCGACGACCGGGTGGTCGAGCGGGTGGTGACGGCGTAGGCGGCATCAACGGCACGGCCCCGCCCGGCCCATGCCGGGCATCCAGGCCACAACATCCGGCCCAACCCAGCTTGGCGGCCCCTGCTCCGCCACCTGTTTCCCATCAAGTTACTTGTGTATCAAATAGTGTATAAGCACGCCCTATCCGAGAAGGGAGACGCCCGGGCGCCCAGGCGGGCAGGACGCACGAACAAGGCTTGAGAAAGGCTTGAGCCATGCATCCTGCCGGCCTAGCACGGCAAGACCATGCACAAGACGACAACGGCCCCGGAACCGCGAAGGGCAGATCGGGGAGCGGCCCTGGCGACGCTCCTCGCCGCCACGCTGGCCCTGGGCCTGCCCGCCCTGCAGGCGCAGGCGCAGCCGGCCGAGGGCGCGGTCATCGACGGGCAGCAGCAACAGCGCCAGCAAGAACGCGACAAAGCCCTGCGCGAGCGCATGGAGCCCGCCGCCGACGCCCTGCGGCCACAGGCCACACCGGTCGCGCCGGACATCCCCACTGAAGAATTCCCTTGTTTCCCGTTGCACGCCATCGCCCTCACAGGCCCCCGGCTCGACCACGTCCCCTGGCTCCGGGATGCCGCCGGCGTCGCCTGGGAGAGCCGGCCCTGCCTGGGCGCCCGAGGCATCGAGGCCGTCATGGCGCGCCTGCAGCAGGCCCTGCTGGAGCGCGGCTACGTCACCTCGCGCACCATGGCCGTGCCCCAGAACCTGCAGGACGGGGTGCTGTCCATCGCCTTCCTTCCGGGTGTCCTGCGCGATGTCCGGTTCAGCCCGGACAGCACGGGCCACACCTCGCTGGCCACGGCGCTGCCCGCCGCGCGCGGCGAACTGCTGCAGTTGCGCGACGTCGAGCAGGGCCTGGAGAACCTGCAACGCGTGCCCAACGCCAGCGCCGACATCCGGATCGCCCCGGCCGAGGGCGACGGCGCCGGGCCGGGGCAGAGCGACCTGGTGGTCTCCTACCGCGCGGCACCGCCCCTGCGCACCAACCTGACGCTTGACAATGGCGGCACCCGCGCCACCGGCAGGACGCAGGCCACCGCCACCGTCTCGTGGGACAACCCGCTGGGCCTGAACGACCTGCTGTACGTCAGCGCCGGCAGCAGCGTCGGCAACGGCGGCGGCCGGGGCACGCGCAACGGCGCCGCGCACTACTCGGTGCCCATGGGCTACTGGCTCGCTGCACTGACCGGCTCGCGCAACAAATACCACCAGAGCGTCGCCGGCGCCTACCAGAGCTACATCTACAGCGGCACCTCCAGCACAGTGGACTTCACGCTCAGCCGCGTGATCCACCGCGACGCCTCGTCCCGGACCGTGGCGGGCGTGCGGTTCTTTCACCGCACCTCGTCCAACGCCATCGACGACACGGAAATCGAAGTCCAGCGCCGGCGCACCGCGGGCTACGAGCTGAGCCTGTCGCGGCGCGGCTACCTCGGGCAGGCGGTGCTGGACGCTGGCCTGGCCTTCAAGCGCGGCACGGGCGCCTTCGGCGCGCTGCGCGCCCCCGAGGAGCCCTGGGGCGAAGGCACTTCGCGCATGCGGCTGTTCACCGTCGACGTCGCGCTGGCCGGCACACTGGAGATGGCCGGCCAGCGCCTGCGCTACTCCAGCGCGTGGCACGGACAGTGGAACAGGACGCCGCTGACGCCCCAGGATCGCATCGGCATCGGCGGGCGCTACACCGTGCGCGGCTTCGACGGCGAGAGCACCCTGCTGGCCGAGCGCGGCTGGTACTGGCGCAACGACCTCGGCCTGCCCATGGGCGCCGCCGCCGAGGCCTTCGTCGGCCTGGACGGCGGCCACGTCGACGGCCCTTCGGCCCGCTTCCTGGCCGGCCGCTCCCTGGCGGGCGCAGCCGTCGGGGTGCGCGGCGCCTGGCGCGCGCTCTCCTACGAGGTCTCGCTGTCCACCCCTCTCAAGAAGCCCGAGCACCTGCGCACCTCCCGCGCCAACCTCGCGCTGAACCTCGCCTGCAGTTTTTGAAGAGGCTCCGCCATGAACAAGCACCTTCACCGCGTCATCTTCAACAAGTCCCGCGGCATCCGCATGGCGGTGCAGGAGAGCGCCTGCAGCGGCGGCAAAGCCAGCAGCGGCGCCACGCAAACGGGCACTGCGCGCGCGCCATACGATGCCCCCGCCCTCCGCACCGCGCCCCGGCTACTCGCGGCGGCCTCGCTGCTGCTGGCGGCCCAGGGCACGCTGGCGCAAATCGCCGCCGACCCCGGCGCGGCAGCGCACCAACGCCCCACCGTCCTGCAGGCGGCCAACGGAGTCCCCCTGGTCAACATCCAGACACCCTCGGCCGCTGGCGTCAGCCGCAACGTCTACCGGCAGTTCGACGTCGGCCAGGGCGGAGCCATCCTCAACAACAGCCGCACCCAGGCACAGACCCAGCTGGGCGGCTGGGTGCAGGCCAACCCCTGGCTGGCAGCGGGCGGTGCCAGGGTCATCGTCAACGAGGTGAACTCGTCAGCGCAATCCCGGCTGATGGGCCCGCTGGAAGTCGCCGGGCAGCGCGCCGACGTGGTCGTCGCCAACCCCTCGGGCCTGGTGGTGGACGGGCTCACGCTCATCAACGCCGCGGGCGTGACGCTGGCCACGGGCCGCCCCCGCTACGGCACGGGCGGCAGCCTGGACGGCTTCGACGTGCAAGGCGGCAGGATCGCCATCGAAGGCGGCGGCATGGACGCCACGCAGGCCAATTACGCCCACATCCTGGCGCGCGCCATCTCCGTGAACGCCGGGCTGTGGGCGCAGGACCTGCGCATGGTCGCCGGTCCGAACCAGACCGACGTCGCCGCGGGCGCGCAGCGCAGCGACGCGGGCGCGGCCTCCGGCCCACCTCCCCCGTTCGCGCTGGACGTGGCCCACCTGGGCGGCATGTACGCGGGCAAAATCTTCATCATCGGCACCGAAGCCGGACTGGGCGTGAGGAGCGCGGGCACCATTGCCGCCACGGGCTCGCTGAGCCTGGGCACAGACGGAGAACTCGCCAACGCCGGCACCTTGCGCGCAGGCACAGGGATCGACATCGCCGCCAGCTCCGTGCGCAACAGCGGGACGATCGCCACGACCGATCACGGCGCGGCATTGCAGATCGCGGCGCTGGGCGACATCGACAACAGCCACGGCGGCACACTGGAGGCCGCGCGGCTGTTGCTGGACAGCGCCCAGGGCAACATCGACAACCGGCAGGGCACCATGCGCCAGACGGGCGCGGGCCAGACCGACATCGCGGCACTACGCATCAGCAACACCGCCGGGGGAAGCATTGGCGCGCAGCCGCCGCAAAGCACGGGCACGCCCGGCGCAGACGGCGGGCCGACGCCCGGGGCGGGCTCGGGACAAGACCTCCCGCAGGACGGCGGCGGCGGCGAGTCCCCACCGCCACCCGGGACGACCCCTCCTGCTGAAACGACACTTCCCGCCGGCCGCATCACGGCTGCGGAAGGCGCGCTGCTCAACGACGCGGGGCGGATCTACGCTGGCGGATCGATCCATGCAGCGACGGACGACCTGGACAACCGCAACGGCACGCTGGAGCTGGCGACGCTTGCAATCGCAAAGGCCAACCTTCTCAATACCGATGGCACGCTGCACGCAAGCGAGCGGCTCGATGCCAGCGTCGGGCTCGTCGACAACACCAGGGGCAGCCTCCAGGCCGGACTGCTGAACATGGACGTCCAGGGCGACATCCTCAACCACGATGGCGTGATCGCGGCCCTGGGCCATGGTCAGAATGCCGCCCACGCATCCATCCACGCGGGCGGACGCATCGCCAACGTCCACGGCGCCATCGACTCGGCGGCAACGCTGGACATCGGCAGCAGCGGCGACATCGACAACCTGGAGGGAGCGCTGCGCTCCAACGGCGACCTGCAAGTGCGCGCCGACAGTCTGGACAACGGCGGCGGACGCATCCATGCCTCGGACGGCGCGCTGCAGCTGCAGGTCTCCGGCGCCCTGGCCAATGCCCAGGGCAGCATCTTTGCCGCGGCGGGGCTTGATGCCTCGGCCGCGCGCCTGGTCAACGACGGCGACATCCGCTCCGCAGCCGGCCTGCAGCTGAGCGTCACGCACACGCTGGAGGACGGGCAAGGCCGCATCACCGCGGCGCAGGACCTCGGCATCCATGCGGCGAACCTGCAGTCCACGGGCACGTTGGGCGCCGGCATCCAGGCCGACGGCAGCCTGGCCGGCAACGCAGGCCTGTCCATCCATGCCCAGGGCCTGCTCAGCGCACAGGGCCGCAACCTCGCCGCAGGCCACCTGCAGATGCAAGGCCTGGGCCTGGATCTATCGCACAGCGAGACCGTCGCCCGCGACATCATCCTGCACGCCCTGCAAGACGACATCGTCACCGATGGCGCGGTGCTCGGCGCAACCCGGACACTGTCGGCACAGGCGAACCAGTCCGGCAGCCAGGCCCTGCGCAACACGGGCGGCCTGATCAGCGCCCAGGCCCTGCACCTGGACGTCGCCAACCTGGCCAACACCCAGGGCGGCCGGCTCCTTCATACCGGCGATACCGACCTGCTCATCACCCTGGGCGACGGACACGGCACGCTGGACAACTCCGAGGGCAGCATCAGCGCCAACGCCCACGACCTGGCCGTGCAGGCCGGACGCATCCTCAACCGCGGCGGCCGTATCGAACACGCCGCCCAAGGCACGCTGAGCCTGCAGGCCCACGACTACATGGGCGCGCAGGGCCACCTGGCCACCAACGGCCAGCTGCAGGTACAGCTGGCCGGGCACCTCGACAACGACGAAGGCAGCCTGGACGCCGGCAGCGTCTCCATCTCCGCACAGGACATCTCCAACCGGCAGGGGCGCATCACCCACAGCGACACCGAAGACCTGCGCATCGCCACCACGGCCGACCTCGACAACACGGGCGGCCACATCCTCGCCAATGCGCACGCCATGCAGCTGGACGTGCACGGCACCCTGACCAATGCCGGTGGCCGCATCGAGCACGCGCCCTCCGCACCCGACGCCCTGCTGCACATCCAGGCCGCAACGCTGGACAACAGCCTCGGACGCATCGCCTCCAACGCGGCGCTGCAGGCCAGCACCACCGGCGAACTCCAGAACCGCCAAGGCCAGCTCGCAGCGCACCGCGTCGACGTCGCCGCGCAAGGCATCGACAACCGGAACGGAACGATCGCCCAATCCGGCTCCGGCGCCATGCGCCTGGCCACCACCGGCGCAGACCTCGACAACGACGGCGGCACCATCGCGAGCAACAGCAGCGCATTGAGCATCTCCGTGGCCGGCACCCTGCACAACGAGCACGGCATCCTGCAGCAGTCATCCACCGACGCAGACGCACGGGCCACCATCACGGCGCACGCGCTGCAAGGCGCCCAGGGGCAAATCACCATCGACGGAGACGTCGCACTGCAAATCGATGCGCTCCTGGACCACACCGCAGCCCGCCTGAGCGCGCACGGCATCTCGGTGCAGGCGCACACCATCGTCAATGACGCGGGAGAATTCGTGCAAACCGGCCACACCGCGGCCGGGCAGATCACCGCCACCGGTGCTCTGGGCAACCGCGGCGGCACGATTGCCGGCAACGCGCACATGACCCTCCAGGCGCAAAGCCTGGACAACCAAGGCGGAAGCATTCTTACCGCCGCGGGCCGGGACATCGCCATCGCCACCACCGGCGCCCTGGACAACCGCCAGGGACGGATCGCCTCCGGCGCCGGCGTCACGCTGGCGGCCGGCTCCCTCGACAACGACCACGGCAGCCTGAGCGCCCAAGAGGCCATCGACGGGCAGGTCGGCCATGCCGTGATCAACCGGCAGGGCCAGATCGCGGCCAGGGGCAGCATCAGCCTGCAGGCCTTGGAACTGGACAACACCGGCGGCCTGCTCGCCAGCACCGGCGGCGACCTGGGCCTGCGCATCGACCAGCAGCTCACCAACGGCAGCGGCGCGCTGCAAGCCGCACAGGCCCTGGAAATCCACAGCACTGGCGTGGACAACACCGCGGGGCGGATCGTCGCGCAGACCGTGGCGCTGGACGCCGGCACCGCCCGCATCGACAACCTCCAGGGCAACATCACCGCCCTGAGCGCCGACGGCACCCTGTCCATCCAGTCCGGCGAGCTGCGCAACGACGCCGGCCTCATCCAGTCCCAAGGCGGGCTGCACGTCGACACCCACGGGAAACACCTCTCCAACACCCAGGCCGGGCTGCATGGCGGCCAAGCCGGCGGCATCGTGGCCGGCGGCCCGCTGACATTGCATGCCGCGAGCCTGGACAACCGCAACGGCTTCATCGGCTCGGGCGCCAGTATGCACCTGGCGCTGGATCCTGCCGCCGCGGGCGCCATCGACAACCGCCAGGGGCAACTGCTGGCCATGGGCGACCTGGCCTTGAGCGCGCCAGCAGCGGCGCTGGACAACCGCTCGGGGCTGATCCGCTCGGCCGGCCAGGCCACGCTGGCCGCAAGCCACATCGACAACGGCGCCACCGCCGGCGCGGATCTGGGCATCGAAGGCGCCAGCGTCGCCCTGTCCGCGCAGACGCTCGCCAACGCGCAGGGCCGCATCGTCGCCGACGCCGATGCGCAGATCGACGTGCAGACCCACATCGACAACGCCCAGGGCCTGCTGTCGGCGGGCCGGGACATCGCGGTGGGCGCGGCCGGCCCCGCCCCCGCGCAGGCACCCCGGCTCGACAACGATGCGGGACGCATCCTGGCCGGCCGCGACATGGCGGCCACGGTCGACAGCCTGCAGGGCAAGGGCCTGCTGCAGGCCGGCGCCGACCTGCACCTGGGCACGCGGCAAACCCTGCACAACGAGTCCCTGATCGAGGCCCTTGGCGACCTGTCCGTCTCCAGCGCGGGCGACATCGTCAACCAGGGCACCCTGCGCGCAGGCGCGCAGCTACACGTCCAGGCCAACGGCATCGACAACACCGCAACAGGAGAAATGAGCGCCGGTGCGGCCACCCACGTCGCCGCCGCCGGGCAGCTCGCCAACCGCGGCCTCATCGACGGCTCCCGCACCCGCATCGACGCAGCCATCCTCGACAACACCGGCAGCGGCCGCATCTACGGCGATCACCTGAGCATCGGCGCCGACACCCTGCTCAACCGCCAGGAGGACGGCCAGGCGGGCAGCATCGCGGCGCGCCAGCGGCTGGACATCGCCGCCCGCGACATCGCCAACGAGAACGGCGCCCTGATCTACAGCGGCGGCGACCTGGCCATCGGCGGCCTGCTCGACGCCGACGGCCACGCCGGGCAAAGCGCCCAGCGCCTGCGCAATGCGGGCGCCTCCATCGAGTCCGCCGGCGACATGGTGCTGGCCGCACAGCAGCTGGACAACCTGAACCTCGGCTTCTCCACCCGGCAGGAGCAGTACGTCGACAGCGCCGCCGAAACCTACGTCTACATGGAGCACAACCTCTCGGGCCCCAGGTACCTGGAGACGGACATGGGGCGCTGCTTCAAATGCGCAAGCGACCGCCAGGACACGGGGCTGCCGGACGTGAACCGCTACGAATACGTCGCGCCCAGCACCCTCTACCCCTTCGAGGCCGGCTACCAGAGATCGCCCTACATACTGCCCGGCCAATTCATCAACGTGCCCACGGAGACGGGGGAAACCATCCCCCAGCGCTTCAGTTACGCCGAAGATGACCCGGTCTGGAGCCTGTTCGGCGTCGCCTACGGCGACACCTCCCTTCTCAAGCAAAAACTCCAGGCCTACAACAACGACTTCATGAACCGCGCCTCGCGGCACTTCACCGTCGTCAACATCAACCGGCGGGAAACCACGCAGACCGTCGTCGACAACCACGGCCTGGCCGCAAGAATCGTCAGCGGCGGCAACATGGATCTGCGCCTGGCCGAAGGCCGCAACGACAACAGCCAGATCCTGGCCGGCGCACGGCTGGACATCCAGGGCGGGCAACTCATCAATGAGGAAACCCTGGGCACCCGGCAGGTGCGGGACCTGGGCTCCTGGCGCATGGACAACGTCGAGTACAGCCCCTACGTGCACCGTGTCGGCCAGGCCGGCAGCGGCGCCTACGCCGTCACCACCATCGACGAGACCATCCGCCTGGGCACCGGCCGGATCCAGGAATACACCGCGGCATCCCCATCCAGTCCCATCGGCGGCCAGGCCCCGAGCCCCGGCACCACCATCGAGACCGCCGCCACCGGGCACATCGCACCCATTGGCGCCCCCGCGGCGCAACCCGGCGACGTAGCCATCGATGCGCCAGCCGGCACGGCGGGCCAAGGCGCGCACGCCACGCCGGATGCCGCGGTCGGCACGCTCGCCGCAGCAGACATCGCCCAGGCCCAGGCCGGCGCTGGCGGCACCGGCACGGCCGCCAGCGCCGGCGCAAGCGCCGTGATGCGCAGCTCGCTGCCCGCCATCGCGCTGCCCACGGCCAGCATCTTCAGCCTCATGCCCGGCTCCAGCGCCACCCACCTGGTGGAGACCGACCCGCGCTTCGCCGACTACCGCCAGTGGCTCAGCAGCGACTACATGCTCGGCGCCCTGGGCCTGGACCCGGGCGCCACTCTCAAGCGCCTGGGCGACGGCTTCTACGAGCAACAGCTCATCCGCGAACAGATCGCGCAGCTCACCGGCCAGCGCCTGCTGGCCGACCACGCCAGCGACGAGGCCCAGTACGGGGCGTGTCCGAATTTTTGTGTAAACGGGTCGGACTTCAATTGACGGAGATGCGGTCTCCGAACTGAATGGTAAAGCGGGTCAGCGCGGCCTTCCAATCCCGGATGGGCATGGTCCACTTCTGGC
>NZ_BAABBP010000019.1:0-66783 GCF_039538025.1 Comamonas faecalis | reverse complement strand
TGGCACGAACTCCATCACTTGCGCAAACAGCGTCTTGCCCACGTTCATGCGTCACTCCAGGTCGTTCAAACCTGAAAGGATCGCAAATGCGCCATTGCAAATTCAAATCGTGGACACCCATGAATCTCTCGAAACCCGCGTCAGCACTGGCTTTGCGGCTTGTCCATATCAAATAAACCGGACACTACTGGGTTGATATGGAAATGGAATCACCCGCGCAGCCGCCGGTACAGCGTGGCCCGGCTCATGCCCAGTGATTTGGCGGCGTCGGCCACGCGCCCGCCGGCGTCACGCATGGCCTGGTGAATCAGGTCGCGCTCCAGCGCCTTGAGAGAGCGCGCCGCCGGCGCGGCGGCCGGCGCCGGGTGCGCATTGTGCGCCGCCGGCTCGACCCGTTGTGCGCTGCAGCGAACGTGCAGGCCCGACCACAGCGGAACGACGCTGGCCTCGCCGCGCAGCGCCAGGTCGAACAACATGCTCCACGGCAGCGCGAACAGGTCGCTGGCGTGCACCGCCTGGTGCGCCAGCGGGGCCAGCGCGGGCAGCATCTGGCGCGCGGTGGCGTTGGCGCCCGTGACGCTGCCCTCGGCGTCCAGGCACAGCAGGCCGCCCTGGGCGTCGCCGCCGGCCACGCTCCAGCCCGCGGGCCAGGACAGCGCCAGGCGCAGCGCGTGCGGCTGCGCCAGCACCAGTGCGTTCTCGATGCCGCGCGCCGACTGCGCGACCAGGTGGCGCAGCTCGGGGCGCTCGGCCACCTCGACGCCGGTCACGTCCAGCATGCCCAGGCAGACACCATGGGGGCCGAACAGCGGCGCGCCGGCGCAGCTGTAGACGCCGTTGCCGTGAAAGAAATGCTCTCCGCGGTGCAGCCACACCGGCGCCTGCTCGGCCAGCGCCGCGCCGATGGCGCTGGTGCCGATGCTGCGCTCGGACAGATCGACGCCGACGCGCGCGATGGCGTGCGCGGGCTCGCTGGCGTGGTCGATGGCGCCTGCGGTGTCGATGACGCTGCCGGCCGCGTCGGTCAGCAGCACGAAGTAGCGGATCGGCGCAATGGTCGCCGCCAGGCGCTCGATCTCGGGGCGGGCGGCGGCCAGCAGCGCGGCGTTGGCCTCCTGGCTGCGCCGGCGCGCCTGCGCTGGCACCGGGGCGAACGCCACGGCCGCTCCAGGCTGCTGGCCGCGCGCCAGGCAACGGCGCCAGCTGTGCACGATCCAGGCGCGCTCGTGCCAGGCCTGGGTCAGCGCCTCGGTCAGTTCCATGCCGCCGTGCAGCAGCGTCTGGCGCGCCTGGGCAATCTGCTGCAGCCGGTATTCATCGTGCATCGCAGGGCTCTCCTGTGGCTGCGGGGCTGTCTCATTCTGAGAATAAGCACGGCAGCACCGGTGTTTTGGGGGTTTTCCCGGGCGCCCATCGTCCCCGTTGTTCCAAGAATGGGCATTTTCCCACGACGTCATTTTTCACCCATAACCAGGAGACGCCCACGATGAAACTCGAACTCAAGGTCAACGGCCGCGCCGTCACCGCCGACGTGGCGCCCAACACGCTGCTGGTGCAGTTCCTGCGCGAGCACCTGCGCCTGACCGGCACGCACCAGGGCTGCGACACCGCCCAGTGCGGCGCCTGCACCGTGATTGCCGACGGGCGCTCGATCAAGGCGTGCAACACGCTGGCCGTGCAGATGCAGGGCGCCGAGGTCACCACCATCGAGGGCGTGGCGCAGGAGGACGGCACGCTGCACCCGGTGCAGGCGGCGTTCAAGGAGTGCCACGGGCTGCAGTGCGGGTTCTGCACGCCGGGCATGGTGATGAGCACCATCGACCTGCTGGCCCACCACCCGCAGGCCAGCGAGGCGGAGATCCGCGCGCTGCTGGAGGGCAACATCTGCCGCTGCACCGGCTACCAGAACATCGTCGCCGCGGTGCAGACCGCGCAGCAGTCGCTGCCCGCCTGACGCGCCGCCCGCCGCTGCACTGCCCACGAAACAAGGAGACAAGACCATGGGTGCCACTGCATTTGCCAAGCTGCCGCACATCGGCGAATCACTCAAGCGCAAGGAAGACCAGCGCTTTCTGACCGGTGCGGGCAACTACACCGACGACATCAACCTGGCCAACCAGAAGTACGGCTATTTCGTGCGCTCGCCGCATGCGCACGCCCACATCAAGGCGGTGGACACCGCCGAGGCCGCGCAGATGCCCGGCGTGGTGCGCGTCTTCACCGGCGCAGACCTGGAGGGCAAGCTCGGCTCCATCCCCTGCGGCTGGCTGATCTCCAACCCCGACGGCAGCCCGATGAAGGAGCCCTTCCACGCGGCGCTGGCCAGCAAGAAAGTGCGCTACGTGGGCGACCAGGTGGCGCTGGTCGTCGCCGATACGCTGGAGCAGGCAAAAAATGCCGCCGAGGCCGTCGTGGTCGACTACGAGGAGCTCGCCCCCGTCATCGACATGAAGAAGGCCAAGGACGGCCCGGCACTGCACGACGAGGCGCCCGACAACCACTGCTATCTGTGGACGCTGGGCGACAAGGCCGCCGTCGACGCCGCCTTTGCCGGCGCCGCGCACGTCACCCAGCTCGACCTGGTGAACAACCGCCTGATTCCCAATGCGATGGAGCCGCGCGCGGTCAACGTGACCTACAACCGCGCCAGCGACGAGGTGGAGCTGTACGTGGCCAACCAGAACCCTCACGTGGAGCGTCTGCTGCTGACCGCTTTCGTGATGCAGTGGCCCGAGCACAAGGTGCGCGTGATCGCGCCGGACGTGGGCGGCGGTTTCGGCTCCAAGATCTTTCTGTACGCCGAGGACGTGGCACTGACCTGGGCCGCGCGCCAGCTCGGCTGCGCGGTCAAGTGGACTGCAGAGCGCAGCGAGTCCTTCCTCAGCGACGCGCACGGGCGCGACCACATCAGCCACGCAGAGATGGCCATGGACAAGGACGGCAAGTTCCTGGCGATGCGCGTGCACACCCACGCCAACCTGGGCGCCTACCTGTCCACCTTCGCCTCGGCCATTCCCACCATCCTGTACGGCACGCTGCTGGCCGGCCAGTACACCACGCCACAGGTCTACGTCGAGGTGGACGGCTGGTTCACCAGCACCGCACCGGTCGACGCCTACCGCGGCGCGGGCCGCCCCGAGGCGGCCTACCTGATCGAGCGGCTGGTCACGCGCTGCGGCTGGGAGATGGGGCTGTCGCAAGACGAGATCAGGAAACGCAACTTCATCACCCAGTTTCCCTACCAGACGCCGGTGGCGCTGCAGTACGACACGGGCGACTTCCACGCCTGCATGAACGACGCGCAAAAGCTGGCCGACGTGGCCGGCTTCGACGCGCGCCGCGCGGCCAGCGAGGCCAAGGGCCTCAAGCGCGGCATCGGCTACAGCAGCTACATCGAGGCCTGCGGCCTGGCGCCGTCCAACATCGCCGGCGCTTTGGGCGCGCGCGCCGGCCTGTTCGAGGCCGGCGAGGTGCGCGTGCACCCCACGGGCAGCGTGACGGTGTTCACCGGCTCGCACAGCCACGGCCAGGGACACGAGACCACGTTCGCCCAGCTGGTGGCCGCGCGCCTGGGGCTGGACCCGGAGCAGGTCGACATCGTGCACGGAGACACCGGGCGCATTCCGTTCGGCATGGGCACCTACGGCAGCCGCTCGCTGTCGGTGGGCGGCGCGGCCATCATGAAGGCGCTGGACAAGATCGAGGCCAAGGCCAAGAAGATTGCGGCCCACCTGATGGAGGCCAGCGACGCCGACGTCGAATTCGCCAACGGCGAGTTCACCGTCAAGGGCACCGACAAGAAGGTGCCGTTCGCCCAGGTGGCGCTCACCGCCTACGTGCCACACAACTATCCGCTCGACAAGCTGGAGCCGGGCCTGAACGAGACCGCGTTCTACGACCCGACCAACTTCACCTACCCGGCGGGCACCTACATCTGCGAGGTCGAAATCGACCCGCAGACCGGCGTGGTGCGCGTCGACCGCTTCACCACCGTCGACGACTTCGGCGTCATCGTCAACCCGATGATCGTCGAGGGCCAGGTGCACGGCGGCGTGGTGCAGGGCATGGGCCAGGCGCTGATGGAGCACGGCGTGTACGACCCGGACAGCGGCCAGCTCTTGAGCGGCAGCTACATGGACTACACCATGCCGCGCGCCGACGACTTCCCCGCGTTCAAGCTCGGCCACGTCTGCACACCGTGCACGCACAACCCCATCGGCAGCAAGGGCTGCGGCGAGGCCGGCGCCATCGGCTCGCCGCCAGCGGTGATCAACGCGGTGCTGGACGCGCTCAAAAGCCTGGGCGTGCAGGACATCGACATGCCCGCCACGCCCTACCGCGTCTGGCAGGCCATTCAAAACGCAAACGCCTGAGGAGGAAACAGCATGTACGCATTCACCTACGAGCGCCCCGCCACCCAGGCCGACGCGCTGCAACTGGCCCAGGCGGGCGGCAAGCTGCTGGCCGGTGGCCAGACGCTGCTGGCTTCGATGAAGCTGCGCCTGGCCGCACCCGAGCAGATCGTCGACCTGGGCGGCATTGCCGCGCTGCGCGGCATCCGCCGCGAGGCTGGCCATCTGGTCATCGGCGCTATGACGCGCCACTGCGACGTGGCCGAAAGCGCCGAGGTGCGCGCCGACCTCCCGGCGCTGGCCGGACTCGCCAGCGGCATCGGCGACAAGCAGGTGCGCGCGCGCGGCACCATCGGCGGCTCGGTCGCCAACAACGACCCAGCCGCCGACTATCCGGCGGCGCTGCTGGCGCTGGGTGCAACGGTGCACACCAACGCGCGCCAGATCAAGGCCGACGACTTCTTTCTCGGCTTGTTCGAGACCGCGCTAGAGGACGGCGAACTGATCACCGCAGTGAGCTTCCCCATCCCGAAGAAGGCCGCCTACGCCAAGTTCGTGCAGCCTGCGTCGCGCTTTGCGCTGATCGGCGTCTTCGTCGCGCAGTTCGACACCGGCGTGCGCGTGGCCGTGACCGGCAGCGGCAACGGCGTGTTTCGCCACGCGGCGTTTGAAAAGGCACTGTCGGCCAGCTTCACCCCCGGGACGCTGGCGGGCATCGCCACCGATGCGGATGCGATGTCCAGCGACCTGCACGGCTCGGCCGCCTACCGCGCCCACCTGGCGGGCGTGATGGCGCAGCGCGCGGTGGCGCAGGCGCTGGCCTGAGCCGCTTCACTCCCTCCCCTTTGGGGGAGGGCTGGGGTGGGGGCCAGCGGCGGCATGCTTTTTTCATGCGTTGCATAGGCGCCAGCGGCCCCCCATCCCCGCCTTCCCCCAGAGGGGGAAGGGGTTCGGGATGCGCCATGTTTTAGGTGTTTCTGGCATTCAGCCCATACCCAGCAAATGCTGGTAGCTATCTTTTTTGAAGTATTCCCATGCCCGACACCCCCCCTCCTTGCGACTGCAGCAGCATCGACGCGCTGGCCGCCGCGCTGCAGACCGAGGGCTATTTCGCCGACCGCCGCCTGGCCACCGCAGTCTTCCTGGCGCTCAAACTGCAGCGCCCGCTGCTGCTCGAAGGCGAGCCCGGCGTCGGCAAGACCGAGCTGGCCAAGGCGCTGGCGCGCGTGCTCGCCCGCGAGCTGCTGCGCCTGCAGTGCTTCGACGGGCTGGAGCAGCGCGAAGCGCTGTACGAATGGAACTACGCCGCGCAATTGCTGCACCTGCGCGCCGCAGAAGGCACGGCCACTGCCGACGCGCTGGAGCAGCAGGTCTACCAGCCGCGCTACCTGGTGCGCCGCCCGCTGCTGCAGGCGCTGGAAGCACCGGCGCCCGGCGCGCTGCTGCTCATCGACGAGGTGGACCGCGCCGACGAGCCCTTCGAAGCCTTTCTGCTCGAATACCTGGGCGAGTACCAGGTCAGCATTCCCGAGTTGGGCACGATTCGCGCCGCGCTGCCGCCGGTCACCATCCTGACGAGCAACCGCACGCGCGAGCTGTCCGACGCGATCAAGCGCCGCTGCCTCTACCACTGGCTGGACTACCCCGAGCACGCGCGAGAGCTGGCCATCGTGCGCGCGCAGGTGCCGCAGGCTGGCGCGCAACTCACCGCGCAGGTGGCGGCCTTCGTGCAGCAGCTGCGCGCCGAGCCCTGTGCCGGGCATTTCCAGCGCGCGCCAGGCATTGCCGAGACCGTGGAATGGGCGCGCGCGCTGGTGGCGCTCGACACCCTGGTGCTCGACCCCGAGGTGGTGCGCGACACCGCAGGCATTCTGTTCAAGCAGCGCGACGACGTCGCCGCGCTCGACCTGGCGCTGGCGCAGCAGGCGCTGCAGGCCAGCCAGCCGCAGGGCTGAGACAACACCGTGGCCACGCTGACCTCACCCGACCAGCCCACCCAGGTTCCCCAGCTGGGCGACGCGCGCAGCGGCAAGCTGGCGGCCAACCTGGCCGCATTCGGCCGCGCACTGCGCCGCGCCGGCGTGCCGGTGGACGCGGCGCGCATTGCGCTGGCGCAGCAGGCGGTGACGCTGGTGGGCGTCGCCAGCAGGGCCGACATGGCGGCCGCTCTGCAGGCGGTGCTGGTCAGCCGCGCGCAGGACCGCGAAGTGTTCGACGAGCTGTTCGACGTGTTTTTCCGCGATCCACAGCTGGCCAACAAGCTGCTCGCGCAAATGCTGCCGCGCGCCGAAGGCCAGGCCGAGCCGCCGCGCCAGCGCCCCCGAGTGCGCGAGGCGCTGCAGCCGCCCAAGGCGCAGCCCACGCCAGATGACAAAGCCGAGCAGCCCGTCGACCTGGACGCCGCGATGACCGCCAGCCGCGTGCAGCGGCTCAAGGCGGCCGACTTCAACCAGCTCAGCGCCAGCGAATACCGACTGGTCGAGCGCCTGGTGCAGGACATTGCGCTGGCGCTGCCCAGCGTGGCCGGTCGGCGCCTGCGCGTGGGCAGCCGCGGCGCGCGCATCCACTGGGCGCGCACGCTGCGCCAATCGGCGCGCACCGGTGGCGACCTGGCGCAGCTGGCGCGTCTGCAGCGCCGCCGCCAGGTGCTGCCGCTGCTGGTGCTGGTCGACGTGTCCGGCTCGATGGAACGCTACGCCCGCCTGCTGCTGGCTTTTTTGCACGCCGCGACGGCGCGCGTTCGGGTGGACGGCCAGCAACTGCGCCTGCGCCGCGACGTGTTCGCCTTCGGCACGCGGCTGACCGACCTGACCCCCGCCTTCGCGCTGGCCGACACCGACGCCATGCTGGTGCAGGCCGGGCGCAGCATTACCGACTTTGCCGGCGGCACCCAGCTGGGCGAGAGCCTGGCGACGCTGCGCCAGCGGCACGCGCGCCGCCTGGTGGGGCGGCGTACGCTGGTGCTCATCGTCAGCGACGGGCTGGACACCGGCGAGCCCGCCCAACTGGCACAGGAGCTGGCCTGGCTCAAGCACCACACGCGCCGCCTGCTGTGGCTCAACCCGCTGCTGCGCTTCGGCGGCTACCAGCCCACGGCGCGCGGCGCGGCCGTGCTGCACCAGGCTTGCGACGGCATGCTGGCCGTGCACAACATCACGCAACTGCAGCAACTGGCGGGCGCCATCGCCCGGCTGCTCAAACAATGAAGGAGACCCCACCATGGACATGCAAGGTTCACGGCAGCTCGCGATCACCCAGCAACAGGCCTGGGAGGCCCTCAACGACCCCGAGGTCTTGAAGCTGTGCATCCCCGGCTGCGACAGCATCGAGGCCACCGGCGAGAACGCCTACGCGCTGGTCAACGCGATCAAGGTCGGCCCAGTGTCGGCCAAGTTCAAGGGCAAGCTGCAGCTGGCCGAGGTCAACGCGCCCAGCAGCTACACCATAGCGTTCGAGGGCAACGGCGGCGTGGCCGGCTTTGGCAAGGGCAACGCCCGCGTGGCGCTCAACCCCAACGACGAGGGCTGCGAGCTGGCCTACGAGGTCAATGCCACCGTCGGCGGCAAGATCGCCCAGGTGGGCCAGCGGCTGATCGACGGCGTTGCCAAGTCGATGGCCGAGAGCTTCTTCAAGCGCTTCGACGAGGAGATGCAGCGCCGCTTCGGCCCGCCGCCCGAGGAAGGCGCCGAAGACGAGAACAAGCCCGGCGCGATCAAGAAAATGTGGGGCAAGCTGACCGGTGGCAAGGCCAAGGAGACCGAGGCCTGAATCTTCCTGCAAGGAACCTGCAATGGAAAACCTGGACATCACCGTGCTGCGCGCCCTGGCCGACTGGCGCGCTGCCGGCCAATCGGCGCTGCTGGTGACCGTGGTGCGCACCTGGGGATCGTCGCCGCGGCCCATCGGCTCCATCATGGCGCTGCGCGGCGACGGCGCCGTGATGGGCTCGGTCTCGGGCGGCTGCATCGAGGACGACCTGATCGCGCGCTACACCCAGCCGGACGCCGATGACGCGCTGCCGCGCAGCGGCGCGCCGCAGTTCGCGATGTACGGCGTGACGGCCGACGAGGCCCACCGCTTCGGCCTGCCCTGCGGCGGCACGCTGGAGCTGCTGCTGGAGTTCGACCCCGACGCCGCCGCGCTCGCCCAGCTGGTGCAGGCGCTGGACGGCGGCCAGCTCACCCACCGCCACGTGCGCCTGGCCGACGGGCAGGTCACGCTGCAGGCGGCCGGCGCGCCGGCCGAGCTCACGGTGAGCGACACCGAGCTGGTCAACACCTTCGGCCCTGCCTACCGCATGCTCATCATCGGCGCCGGCCAGATGAGCGAGTACCTGGCGACGATGGCGCAGTTCTGCGGCTTCGCGGTCACCGTCTGCGACCCGCGCGAGGAGTATTACAAGAGCTGGAGTGTGGCCGGCGTGCGCGTGAGCACCGACATGCCCGACGACACCGTCGCCGCCATGGCGCCCGACGCACGCACCTGCGTGGTGGCACTGACGCACGACCCCAAGCTCGACGACCTGGCGCTTTTGCAAGCGCTGGAAACCCCCGCCTTCTACATCGGCGCCATCGGCAGCCGGCGCAACAACGCCGCACGCCACGAGCGCATGACCGAGCACCTGGGCCAGACCGAGGAGAGCCTGGCGCGCCTGCGCGGGCCGATCGGAATCTACATCGGCAGCAAGACGCCGCCGGAGATCGCCGTCAGCGTGATGGCCGAGGTGCTGGCGGTGAAGAATGGCGTGACGCTTCCGCGCGACATGGAAGTGGCCTACGTCAAGGATCAGCAGGGGCTGGCCGGCCCCGGCTCGTCCTGCCTGCTGCCGTGACGGCCGGCATCCACGCCGTGGTGATGGCCGCCGGCGCCGGCCGGCGCATGGGCTGCCGACCCAAGGCGCTGCTGCGCCGGGATGGCGAGTCGCTGCTGGCACGCCAGCTGCGGCTGCTGGGCGAGGTGGGCGTACGCCGCACCGTGGTGGTGCTCGGCCACCACGCGGCGGCCCTGTCCCAGGCGCTGGCCACGCTGCCGGTGGCGCCGGGAGAGGTGCGCAGCTCGGTGGTCAACCCCACGCCTGACGCCGGTCCGGGCACGTCGCTGCGCTGCGCCCTGGCGGCGCTGCCGGACGGCGCTGCCGCCACCCTGGTGCTGCTGGGCGACCAGCCCTTGCTCGAACATGCCGACCTGCAAGCCATGCTCGCCGCCTGGGCCCGGCGCGCCCCGGGCGTGGAGCTGGTGCTGCCGCAGCACGCGGGCCAGCCGGGCCACCCGGTGGTCTTCGGCCCGCCGGTGCGCCAGGCCGTACTGCAGGCCACCGGCGCCTACGGCGTGCGCGACTGGCGCCGGGGCCACCCCTGGGCGGTGGGCGTGCTGGACGTGGATCACGCGCGCTGCACCACCGACCTGGACACGCCGCAGGACATCGCCCGCGTCGCGCAGGCCCATGGCATCTCCCTGCAATGGCCCGACGATCTGCGCCAGAGCGTGTCGACGATCTCAGGCACCATAGCGCGATGAACAAGGCTTTCACCAAGGAGAGCGACGACGATGACGACGCGCTGACGCCCACGCCGTCCGCACCGCGCCTGCCCGGCGGCAAGAACTACATCACCCCCCAGGGCTATGCGCGCCTGCGCGCCGAGCTGCTGGCGCTGATCGACGAGGAGCGCCCCAGGGTGGTCGACATCGTGCACTGGGCGGCCAGCAACGGCGACCGCTCGGAGAACGGCGACTACCTGTACGGCAAGAAACGCCTGCGCGAGATCGACCGGCGCATCCGCTTCCTGACCAAGCGGCTGGAGATTGCCGAGGTGGTCGATCCCTCGGTGCATGCCGGCAGCGACCAGGTGTTCTTCGGCGCCACCGTAACCTACGCGGACGACGAGGGCATCGAGCGCACCATCACGATCCTGGGCGTGGACGAGGCGGACAACAGCCTGCAGCAGGTCAGCTGGGTGTCACCGGTGGCGCGCGCGCTGCTCAAGGCGCGCGAGGGTGACGAGCTCACGCTGCAGACGCCCGCGGGCCTGCGCACGCTGGAGGTGATCGAGGTGCGCTACCCATCACGGGACAGCTGAGGACGACCCAGCCGCCCGGTGCGGGGAGATCGGTCGCAATCACGCCCGGCCGCCTTTGGTGCACCGTGGCGGGTGCGTTACCCTATCGATTCGGCCCTTTGAAGTAGCAATTTTTCGTCATTGCGGCGAAGGTCGCAATCCATGACTTCCTCTCAAAGGCACTGGATCCCGGCCTTCGCCGGGATGACGAGTTCAAACATCACAAGGCCGGAGCAATAGGGTCATTCCATTTCTATATCAACCGATTACTTTGTCGACTTCGCTTGCCGTGCTACAGCACTGTCTGCGCTTCACCTTCGCGTACTCGATCGATATAGAAATGGAATCAAGCGCGGCACCCTCGTGGCCGCCGGCCCCGAGGCCTGGAACATCACGGTGGAGATCGGTCTGTACCGCCAGCATGCCGAAATGGCCCCGGCGGCGGAGCTGCTGTGGGAGCTGGCAGAAAAGCGAATCCCTTGCGCCATTCCTGACCGTACCGGCTCTTGATGCCCGGATCAGGCAGCACAGCCCGCAACACCATCGTTTTCGAAGCGCTCACGGCTGCGAGATGAACGCAGTCCACGGGCCTCTCACCCGCTGGTCACCGGCGCAATCTCGCGAAACACCCTCTGCACCGACGGCACACGGTGCAGTGCGCGGATCACCGCCTCCAGATGGGACAAGTCGCGCACCGAGATCAGGAAATGCAGATCCATGGTCTGCGTCATCGCGTCGTCCATGTCCACGCGCACGATGTCGGCGCCCGCTTCGGACAGCTCGGACGCAATGCGCGCCAGCACGCCCTTGCCGTTGGAGACCGTCACGGTGATCGCCGCCTGGAAGCTGCGTACCGGCTCCTCCGACCAGTCGACCGCGATGAAGCGCTCGCTGTCCTTGCGCAGCAGCTTTTGCGCCACGCCGCAGCGCGCATGGTGCACCACCAACCCCTCCCCGCGCCCCAGGTAGCCGACGATGGGATCGCCCGGAACGGGGCGGCAGCATTTGGCGTAGTGCACCGCGCTGCTCTCGCTGCCGTCCAGCGTGATGCCGCCTTGCGACATGCTCTCGTGCGCGCTGTAGCGCTCGCGCGTGAGCAGCAGCGCGTCAGGGCGCCAGCCGGCCTCGGCCAGCAAGTCGGTCATGCGCTTGGCCACCAGGCCGGCAATGCGCCGGCCCAGGCCGATGTCGGTCATCAGCTCCTCGCGCGATCGGTTGCCGGTAATGCGCAGCAACTTGTCCCACTGCGCCGCATATTGGTTGGCGTCCGGCAGCTGCTGCACGCCCTCGGCGCGCAGGGCCTGCGCCAGCAGCTTCTCGCCCAGTACCACCGACTCGGTCTGCGCCAGCGTCTTGATGTGGTGGCGGATCTTGGAGCGCGCCCGCCCGGTGCGCACAAAACCCAGCCAGGCCGGGTCGGGGCGGGCGCCCTCGGTCGTCTCGACCTCGACCACGTCGCCATTCTTGAGCTCGGTGCGCAGCGGCACCTCCTCGTTGTTGATGCGCGCCGCCGTCGTGCTGTCGCCCACGTCGCTGTGGATGGCGTAGGCGAAGTCGACCACGGTCGCCCCACTGGGCAGCGCCATGATCTGCCCACGCGGCGTGAAGATGTAGACCGCGTCGGGGAACAGGTCGACCTTGACGTGATCCCAGAATTCGGCCGCGTCGCGCGTCTCGTTCTGGATGTCCAGCAGCGACTGCAGCCACTGCGTTCCCAGCCGCTCGGCCTCCTCGCCGCCGCCCTTGGCCTTGTAGAGCCAGTGCGCGGCAACGCCGGACTCGGCAACGACGTGCATCTCCTCGGTGCGCAGCTGGAACTCGATGTTCAGACTGGCCGGCCCCACCAGCGTGGTGTGCAGCGACTGGTAGCCGTTGAGCTTGGGGATGGCGATGTGGTCGGTGAACTTGCCCGGCACCGGCTTGTACATCTGGTGCAGCACGCCCAGCGCGGTGTAGCAGTCGATAACCGAGTCGACGATGACGCGAAAGCCGTACAGGTCGGACACCTGGGCAAAACTCAGGTGGCGCGTGCCCATCTTGCGGTAGATCGCCTGCAGCGTCTTCTCACGCCCCGACAAGCGCACCCTCATGCCCTGTCGGGCAAAGGCAGCCTCGACGTCGACGCGCACCTTCTCGATCATCTCGCGCCGGCGCCCGCGCGAGCGCTCCACCGCCTTGGCCAGCGTCGCATGGCGCCATGGGTGCTGGTAGTGGAACGACAGATCCTGCAGTTCGCGGTAGGACTGGTTCATCCCCAGGCGATGCGCAATCGGCGCGTAGATGTCCAGCGTCTCGCTGGCAATGCGTCCCCACTTGTTGCGCGGCATGTCGCCCATGGTGCGCATGTTGTGCGTGCGGTCGGCCAGCTTGATCAGGATGACGCGCACGTCGCGCGCCATCGCCAGCAGCATCTTGCGAAACGATTCGGCCTGGTTCTCCTCGCGCGTGTTGAATTGCAGCTTGTCGAGCTTGGTCAGCCCATCGACCATCTCGGCCACCGGCGCGCCAAAGCGCTCGATCAGGTCGGCCTTGCCCACGCCGCAGTCCTCCAGCACGTCGTGCAGCAGAGCGGCCATCAAGGCCTCGGCGTCGAGCTTCCAGCCGGCGCAGATGGCGGCCACGGCGATCGGGTGGGTGATATAGGGCTCGCCGCTGTTGCGCAACTGGCCCAGGTGGCAGGTATCGGCGTAGCGGTAAGCCTGGCGCACCCGCTCGATGCTGTCGGCGTCCAGATAATCGAGCTTGTCCAACAGCCCCGCAAAACTGGCGGCTGCTGCATTCAATGCGGCCGTACCCGGTGAAGGCGGCAACGCAGATGGCGCCACCGTGCCTTGTTCATGTGGCCCGGTGACCGGATGAAACGCGTCGTTCATCCCTTTAATGTAACTTGACCGCCGTAAAAACTCGTGTTCCAACAAAAAAGCACCGTGCAACGGTGCTTTTGGACTGATGCCACGCCGCACCCGTGCGGCTGGCGCTCAGGGCGATCAGCCAGGGACTTTCTTCAGCATCTCCAGGCCCACCTTGCCCGCGGCGATTTCGCGCAGCGCGGTCACGCCCGGCTTGTTGCGGCTTTCGATCTTGGGGGTGTGGCCCTGGCTGAGCATGCGGGCGCGGTAGGTGGCGGCCAGCACCAGTTGGAAACGGTTGGGAATCTGCTCCAGGCAATCTTCCACAGTAATGCGTGCCATGGGTTCTCCAGGGAAAAAAGAGGCGGTGAAAATTCAGCAAATGCCGAGCGACGCGAAGGTGTCTGACCGGCTGCAGCGTTGTGCTGCGTATTTCAGGCGCTGGGCGTGGACGATGGATTTGAGATCGAAAAGCGCCCGCTCGAAAACCTCGTTGATTATAACGAAGTCGAATTTGCAGGCCTGTGCCATCTCCTGCGCGGCATTGGTCAAGCGCTTTTCGATCACATCTTCGGTATCTTCGCCGCGACGCTCCAGGCGAGAACGCAGCTCCTCCCAGCTGGGCGGCAAAATGAAGACCAGCACCGCGTTGGCAAACACCTGCTTGATCTGCAGCGCGCCCTGGAAGTCGATCTCCAGCACCACGTCCGCGCCCTGTGCCATGCGCTCCTCGATGGCCCTGCGCGACGTACCGTAGCAATTGCCATGCACCTGCGCCCATTCGACGAAGGCGTTGGACGCGATCATGGCGTCGAATTCCGGCTGCGAGACGAAGTAATACTCGCGCCCGTGCTTTTCCTGGCCGCGCGGCGCACGCGTGGTGTGCGAGACCGAGGGCTGGACATGCGAGTCGAGCTCCATCAAGGCGTTGACGAGGCTGGATTTGCCTGCCCCGCTGGGGGCAGAGACGACAAAGAGATTTCCGGGATAGTCCATACAAACAGGCGCTGGCCTGGGTGCGCACAAAGGGCGATTATCCCCAAATCCGCTCGCCCTCCAGCCAAACCGCCGCCAGCCCCCGCGCCGCATGGGGCCACCCACCGCGGCGCCGCTCACTCGATGTTCTGCACCTGCTCGCGCATCTGCTCAATCAGCACCTTCATGTCCACGCTGATGCGCGTCAGCTCCATGGTGGCGGACTTGGAGCCCAGGGTGTTGGCTTCGCGGTGCAACTCCTGGATCAGGAAGTCCAGGCGCTTGCCGACCTCGCCGCCCTTGTGCAGCAGCCGCTCGATTTCGTCGAGATGGCCTTGCAGGCGGGTGATTTCCTCGGCCACGTCAATGCGCAGGGCAAACGCCGTGGCCTCCGATAGCGCGCGCTCCTGGGCTGCCTCGCTGGGCGCGTCGCCCTGCGCCAGGCCCATCGCGTCGGCCCAGCGCTGCAAGAAGCGCTGGCGCTGCTGCGCCACCAGCTCGGGCACCAGCGGCTGGGCCTGCAGCGCCAGCGCGCGCAGCGCCTGTACGCGCTCGACCAGCATGGCCACCAGGCGCTCGCCCTCGCGTCCTCGCGCTTCGATCAGCGCATCGAGCGCCTGGTCGGCCAGCTGCTGCACCGCATCGCCCCAATCCTGGCGCGGCGCGCCCAGCTGCGAGCACAGGCGCAGCGCATCGGCCACCGACAGCGGCGGCGCCTGCGGCAGCCAGGACAGCACGCCGTCCTGCAACGCGCCCAGCTGCTGCAGCAGCGGCACCGAAGGGTGGGCCAGCACGCCATCGTCACCCTCTTCGACAAATGCGCGCAGCTCCACCTTGCCGCGCTTGAGCCGGCGGGTGAGCAAGGCGCGCAGCTGCGGCTCCTGCGCGCGCAGCTCATCGGACAGGCGCAGCGAAAGATCCAGGAAACGGCTGTTGACCGAACGCAGCTCCAGCCCCAGCCGGCGCCCCGGACGCTGTGTTTCAGGGGTGCTGCCAACGCCTTGCTGCTGGGCGCTGCCGTAGCCGGTCATGCTGTAAACTGCCATAGGACTTTGTGACGAATTGCTTGCAAAGCAGCCATTATCGGCCCGCTCATCCCATTCTCGCCCGCGTTGCTCCATGTCCAAGCCCAAGCCCGCCCCATTGCCCGCCGACACGACGATCGGCGGCTACCGCGTGGTGCGCCGCCTGGCTGCCGGCGGTTTCGGCGTGGTCTACCTGGCAGTCGATCCGGAAGGCCAGCAGGTCGCGATCAAGGAATATCTTCCCGCATCGCTGGCCACGCGCGAGCCCGGTGAACTCTTGCCCAAGGTGGCGCCCGAGAAGCTGTCGCTGTACCGCCTGGGACTCAAGAGTTTTTTCGAGGAAGGTCGATCGCTGGCTCAAATTTCGCACGCCTCGGTGGTGAGCGTGCTCAATTTCTTTCGCGAGAACGACACCGTCTACATGGTGATGAACTACCTGGAGGGCGCGTCGCTGCAGGAATACATCATCACCGCGCGCGATCTGAAGACGCTCAAGGTGTTTCGCGAGTCGACCATCCGCTCGCTGTTCGACGAGGTGCTGCGGGGCCTTCGCATCGTGCACCAGCACAAGATGCTGCACCTGGACATCAAGCCGGCCAACATTTTCATCACCGACGACAACAAGGCGGTGATGATCGATTTTGGCGCCGCGCGCGAGGTGCTGTCCAAGGAGAGCAACTTCATCCGCCCGATGTACACCCCCGGCTTTGCCGCGCCCGAGATGTACCGGCGCGACACGCAGATGGGCCCCTGGACCGACATCTACGCCATTGGCGCGTGCATCTACGCCTGCATGAGCGGCTACCCGCCCAGCGAGGCGCCGCAGCGCCAGGACAAGGACAGGCTGGCCGCGGCGCTGGGCAAGCTGCGCGGCGTGTACTCCGACAGCCTGATCCAGATCGTCGAATGGTGCATGGCGCTCGATCCGATGGCACGCCCACAATCGGTGTTCGCACTGCAAAAAGAGCTCTCGCGCGAAGGCGAGCGGCGCTACACCCGGCTGTCGGTGGCAGAGCGCATGCGCATGCAGATCGACAGCCTGGTCTCGCCCGACAAGCCCGCCGACAAGAACGACCAGGCACAGGGGCGCGCGCGGTGAAATTCTCCGTCTACCAGACCAGCGACCAGGGCGGGCGCGAGAAGAACGAAGACCGCATGGGCTACTGCTACACGCGCGAGGCGGGCCTGTTCGTGCTGGCCGACGGCATGGGTGGCCACCCCGACGGCGAGGTCGCCGCGCAGATCGCGATCCAGACCGTCTCCGCGCTGTTCCAGCAGCAGGCAAAGCCCAAGCTCAAGGACGTTGGCCGTTTTCTGGGCGATGCGCTGCTGGCGGCGCACCACAAAATCCTGCAATACGCCGGCCACCCCGTCGACGCGCTGGACACGCCGCGCACCACGCTGGTGGCGGCCGTGGTGCAGGACGGCAGCGCCAGCTGGATCCACTGCGGCGACTCGCGCATGTACTTGGTGCGCGGCAGCGAACTGCTGGTGCGCACGCGCGACCACTCCTACCTGGAGCTGCGCACGCCCGCGTTCGACGACGCCATGGGGCTCAACCGCAACGTGCTCTACACCTGCCTGGGCTCGCCCAGCCTGCCGGTCTACGACCTGGACGGCCCCATCGTGCTGGAGCACGGCGACCGGCTGCTGCTGTGCTCGGACGGGCTGTGGAGCATGTTCGACGACGAAACCATCGCCCACCACTTGGGACGCCGGCCGGTAGCCAGCGCCATCCCCTTTCTGGTCGGCGAGGCGCTGGAGCGCGCGGGCAGCAGCAGCGACAACGTCACCGCGGTGGCAATGCAGTGGGAGATGCCCGGCGCCCAGGCCGCCGCAGCAGGCATCACCACCGACGAGATGCACGACGAGCTGTTCGCCTCGACCATCCAGGCCGAGCCCTTCGACGGCCTGGACGATGGACACGACGAGCTGGACGACGCGGAGATCGAGCGCACGATTGCCGAGATCAACGCCGCCATCCAGCGCACCGCCGCGCGCAAGCCCTGAACCTTGTCGCCCGACAGGCCTGCCCGGCGCAGTCCTCTTGGGCGCACGCACTGCCATGAACACCTCCACCAACCCTTGCATCAACACTCCCCGCCACGACGGACGCACCGTCGACGCACTGCGCACGGTGCGCATCACCCGCCACTACACCATGCACGCCGAGGGCTCGGTGCTGGTGGAGTTCGGCAACACCCGCGTGCTGTGCACCGCCTCGGTCGAGGAAAAAGTGCCGCCGCACAAGCGCGGCAGCGGCGAGGGCTGGGTGACGGCCGAATACGGCATGCTGCCGCGCGCCACGCACAGGCGCAGCGACCGCGAGGCCGCGCGCGGCAAGCAAAGCGGGCGCACGCAGGAGATCCAGCGGCTGATCGGGCGCAGCCTGCGTGCGGTCTTCGACCTGAAGCGCCTGGGCGAGCGCACGCTGCAGATCGATTGCGACGTGATCCAGGCCGACGGCGGCACGCGCACCGCGGCGATCACCGGCGCCTGGGTGGCAGCGCACGACGCGGTCACCCGGCTGCTGCAGGACGGCAAGCTCGCGGCCAGCCCGATCACCGGCGCCGTCGCGGCGGTCTCGGTCGGCATCGTGGGGGGCCGGCCGGTGCTGGATCTGGACTACGCCGAAGACGCCGCCTGCGATACCGACATGAACGTGGTGATGACCGGCACAGGCCACTTCATCGAACTGCAGGGCACGGCCGAAGGCGCAGCGTTCAGCCGCAGCGAACTCGACGCTCTGCTGGCGCTGGCCGAGCAAGGCATTGGCCAGTTGCTGTCGCTGCAGCAACAGGCGCTGCAGCAGCCCTGACCCTTGCGATTGGAAAGCACCATGCACCTCGTTCTGGCATCGAACAACCGCGGCAAACTGGCCGAGCTGCAGGCCATGCTGGCCCCTCTGGGCGTGCAGCTGAGCGCCCAGGGCGACCTGGGCGTCGGCGAGGCCGACGAGCCTTTTCACACCTTCGTAGAGAACGCGCTGGCCAAGGCCCGCTTTGCCAGCGCCCACACCGGCCTGCCCGCGCTGGCCGACGACGCCGGCCTGTGCGTACGCGCCTTTGGCGGCGAGCCGGGCGTTCAGACCGCGTACTACGCCACGCGCTTTGGCTACCCCAAGAGCGACGACAACAACGTGCGCGCGCTGCTCGAACAGATGCAGGACGTGCAGGACAGGCGCGCCACCATGGTCAGCACGCTGGTCGCGGTGCGCAGCCCGCAAGACCCAGAACCGCTGATTGCCATGGGCCGCTGCCGCGGCGAGATCACGCGCGAGCGCCGCGGCAGCGGCGGCTTCGGGTTCGACCCGGTGATGTACCTGCCTGAGCTTGGCAAGACCTTTGCCGAACTGCCCACCGAGGTCAAAAACGCCCACAGCCACCGGGGAAAAGCCGTGCAGCAGATGATCGCGCTGATGCGCGCGCACTGGCTGTAGCCGCCGCACGCCTTGCAGCCTGCGGCGTGCCAACATCGCCGCCACACTCGTTCCACCTCGCCAGGACACGTCCGAAATCCGGCGCGTTTTGGCCGTTGCCATGTCCAAGACCATTCACATCGCCTCCGCAGCCACGGGCGCCACGCCTGCCCCGCTGCACGACATCCAGCACTACCTGCGCGACGGGCCTTTGCGCCTGCGCGGCCAGCCGCCTCTGTCGCTGTACGTGCACATTCCCTGGTGCCTGCGCAAATGCCCGTACTGTGACTTCAACTCGCACGCGCTGCGCGAGGGCGACGACGCGCCCGAGGAGCGCTATGTCGACGCGCTGATCTCCGACCTGCAGGCGGCGCTGCCGCTGGTCTGGGGGCGCAGCATCATCAGCGTCTTCATCGGCGGAGGCACGCCCAGCCTGTTCTCACCGCAGGCGATCGACCGGCTGCTGGCCGCCATCCGCGCGCTGCTGCCGCTGGATGCGGGCTGTGAAATCACGCTGGAGGCCAACCCCGGCACCTTCGAGAAAGAGCGCTTTCGCGCCTACCGCGACGCCGGCGTCACGCGCCTGTCAATTGGCGTGCAAAGCTTCAACGACCGGCTGCTGGCCGCCATCGGCCGCGTGCACGACGGCGCGCAGGCGATGGCCGCCGTGCAGGAGGCGGCGCAGGCCTTCGAGACCTTCAACATCGACCTGATGTACGCCCTGCCCGGCCAGAGCCTGGCCGAGCTGGAAGCCGACGTGCGCCAGGCGCTGGATCTGGGCACTCCCCACCTGTCGGTCTACCACCTGACTATCGAGCCCAACACCTGGTTTGCCAAGCACCCGCCGCGCCTGCCCGACGACGACAGCGCCTACGCCATGCTCGACCGCATCACCGCGCTGACGGCCGAGGCGGGTATGGAGCGCTACGAGGTCTCGGCCTATGCCAAGGCCTACCACCCCTGCGTGCACAACAGCAACTACTGGCAGTTTGGCGACTACCTGGGCATTGGCGCGGGCGCGCACAGCAAGATCAGCTTTCCCCACCGCGTGATGCGCCAGGTGCGCTTTCGCGACCCGCAGCTGTACATGCAGCACGCGCTGGCGGGCAACGCCATGGCGCAGGACAACGAGGTTGCGCCGCAGGACTTGGTGTTTGAATACATGCTCAACGCCCTGCGCCTGCGCGCGGGCTTCATGGTGCGTGACTTCAGCGCCTGCACCGGCCAGCCGATCACCGCCATCTCCGCAGGGCTAAAGGCTGCCGAGGCCAAGGGCCTGCTGGAGCACAACCTGGTGCGCGTGCGCCCGACCGAGCGCGGCTTCGATTTCCTGAGCGACCTGCAGGCGCTGTTTTTGCCTCAATAAAGCACCAGCGTCAGCCGCAGCGCGCGGAGATCACCACGCCGGTGGCGTTGACTCCCAGGTTCAGCCGCTCGGCATCGAACTCCAGCGTCACCACCTGGCCCGGGTGCAGCACGCGCGCCATGCGCGCGCCGGCGCGCACCCTCGCCTGCTCGATCACCTGCCCCGTCGCGCTCTTGCCCACCGCCCACTGCGCAGCCTGTGCGTCGCACACGCCGCCCACCGGCGCGGTGCTGGTACCAATAGGCACCGGTTTTTTCGGTGGTGCAAGCGACGAACATCCCGCCAATCCCAGGGCCGCCAATGCGGCCACTGCCCACAATCTGCTACGCATACGCTTCCATCCTTTCATCTTCAGCTCACCCGCCAGCGGCCGCCTCGACTACCGGCTGGGCATCCAGTCCCATCGCCTGCAGGGTGCGCACCGCGTCGCTGGCCTGCGCCGCCGAGCCGAAAGGCCCCACGCGCAGCCGCTGCAGCCGCCGGCCGTCGCTGCGCGCCACGGCCTGCACCTGTACCGGCAGACCCGCCTGCTGCAGCCGCTCACGCGCCCTTCGCACATTGTCCGGGTCGGCAAACAGGCCCACGTTGACGTACAGCCGGCGCGACGCGGGCGCGGCGGTAGTGATGGTGGTAGCGGGCGCGCGGTCTGCCGCCTTTTTCGTCACCGCCCTGGCCGGGGCCGGCTCCTGATCTGCTGCACGCACGGGCAGGGCCACCGCTGGCACCTGCTGCGCGCCAGGCTCGGCGCCGGCCTGGCTCGCAACGGCGGCCTCAGTGTCGGCCGGCACAAGCGGCTCGGCTGGCAGCGGCTGCGATGACGTGCTTTCCGTCAGCGCCACTTCGGGGACTGCGGCCGGTTGCTGCGGCAGCGGCTCCAACGATGGCGCAGACACCCCCCCTGCGTCCGGCGCCGCCACCGGGCTTTGCCCATAAACCCGCCAGCCAATCGCTGCTGCGCCAGCCAGCACCGCGATGCTGCACACACCCACCACGGCGCCCCAGCGGCGGCCGCTGGCCTGCCCGCGCAGCAGCTGCAGCGCATCGCTCACCGTGGAAGCGGCGGTCACCGCCGCGTCGATTCGCCGGCGCACCTGGGCATGCACCAGTGCGTCGCCATACAGGCCGCACGCCGCGCACAGCAAAAGCAACATAGCCAGCACTACGCCAGCCAGCATGGGCAGTGGCAGTTGCGGCCACAGGCGCGGCGCGGCCCACGCCAGGGCAGCCAGCGCCAGCAAGGCCAACAGGCCCAGCGCCGCTTCGCGCCACAGGCGGCGAAACACCAGCCACGGCAGCGGCAGCAGCGCCGCGGCCCAGTTCCAGCCGGCCAGCACCCGGCCCACCGCATCCTGGCGCTCAAAGGCCGGCAGGTAATGCCGCACGGCCCTGTCGGCCAGCGCGGCCTGGTACAGCAGGGGGGCGATGTTGGCGGCCCGGGGCTCGCGCGCACGCGTCTGGAGCGAGTCGGCGGTGTCGTGCGGGGCTTGCATGTGCGCCATTCTGGCATGCGGCCTGCGCGCCACAGCGCACACCGCGGGCGCTCCAGGCGCGGGGCGCGACACGCCCGCCATGCCCTGGCTGAGAAGAAGCAAAAAAGCCGCTGGCGACGAGGGATCGCCAGCGGCTGTCTGCAATCGTGGTAGGCCGTGCTGGGCTCGAACCAGCGACCAAAGGATTATGCGTGCCACTTCGGCTTTCGCCGCCCGTTTCCGGTTCGTGGCCTGGACTCTGTCTTGCCTTTCGGCCTTCCCGTCGAGTCTCTACACGTTCCCCCTGCCGGGGGCTTCGCTCGGCGTTGGCATAGCGTTTGCACGCCTTAGCGTTCACCGAATTTGAGAAGTTCTACTTCAAGGCAGAGTGAACTTACCTTGAGCAACCCATGCAGTCCATTCCATGCCGCGGCCATCGGCCACGGGTTAGGGATGCACCCGCCAAGTCCTCTGCTCTAACCAACTGAGCTAACGGCCCACAGCCGCGCATTATTGCATGCTGAAAAGACGACCCGCGCCTTGCGGTATCGATGTCCGGACCTGGAATGCAGCACAGGCCGCAATGGCCCCAATACCAGACCACCAGCACCATAAACGCGTCTCGTAGACAATCAGCGCCTTCCCTATGGCACCTCCCGACGAAAACTTCTCTCTGCGCCGCATGGCGCTGCCCGCGTTTGGCCCCTCGCTGATGTTCGGCCTGTGCGAGGGCACCATCCTGCCGGTGCTGGCGTTGAGCGCCCGCGCACTGGGCGCCAGCCTTGCCGAGGCGGGCCTGATCGTGGCCTTGATCGGCCTGGGCTCGCTGCTGGCCAATCTGCCGGCGGCAGCCATCACCACGCGTTTTGGCGAGCGGCGCGCCATGGTCGGCGCCGCGGTGTTCTGCGCGCTGGGGCTCATCCTGTGCCTTGCAGCGTCCAGCGTCTGGCTGCTGGGCGTGGGGGTGTTGATGGTGGGCCTGGCGCGCGCTGTGTTCATGCTGGCGCGCCAGACTTTTCTGGTCGAGGCGGCGCCCCCCCACCTGCGCGCACGCGCGATGGCCATGCTCGGCGGCGTGCACCGCATCGGCATGTTCGCCGGGCCTTTCCTGGGCGCGGCGTGCATCCACTGGCTGGGACTTTCCGGCGCCTATTGGGCAGCGCTGGCGGTCACGCTGGCCACGGGCGCGCTGTCGCTGCTGGTGCCCGACCTGGTCGTGGATCGCCCGGCCGGCAGTGCGCCGGAGCAGGCGCCAGCCGCGCTGCAATTGCTCAGAACCCACGCACGCACCCTATTCACGCTGGGCGTGGCCACGTCGCTGGTGGCCGCCATCCGCGCCTGCCGCCAGGTGGTGATTCCGCTGTGGGCCAGCCACATCGGGCTCGATGCCGCCACCACTTCGCTGATCTACGGCCTGATGGGCGCGGTCGACATGCTGCTGTTCTACCCGGCCGGCCAGGTGATGGACAAGCGCGGGCGCCTGGCGGTCACGCTGCCCAGCATGCTGATCATGGGCACCAGCCTGCTGGCCATGCCGCTGTCCAGCGGTTTTGCCAGCCTGCTGGCCGCCAGCATGCTGCTGGGCGTGGGCAACGGTATTGGCGCGGGCATCGTGCTGACCATTGGCGCCGACGCCTCGCCCGCCGTCGGACGCACGCAATTCCTGGGGATCTGGCGGCTGATCACCGACGTCGGCAACGGCGGCGGGCCACTACTGCTGTCGGGCCTGACCGCGCTGATCACGCTGGCAGGCGGCATTGCCGCCATCGGCGGCCTGGGCTTTGTCGCCGCCTGGATGTTCTGGCGCTGGCTGCCGCACGGCAGCCCGGTGCAGGCCACCGTGCTGCGCCGTCGATAGCTCCGCCCTGCGCCGTTAGAACGTATTTACGATCTACATGCTCAGCCGCAGCAGCCGCCGGAGCATGCCGGCAAAGGTCAGCAGCCAGGCCAGCAGCGCCACGCCCCAGAAGTACGGGGGCAGGCCCTGCAAAAAGGCGAATTCCATCGCCTGGCTCATCTGCCAGGTGCAGGCGGCGTACATGCCCAGCGGAAATACCGCGCCCCAGTACAGCGGGTCATAGCGCAGCGGAAAGCGCTGCAGCCCGTGGCGCCACACTCCCAGCAGCAGCAGCATCGGGATCCACCAGGTGCCGGTCGCCCAGTACAGCAGCGTGAAGCCCTTCAGAAACGGCAGCAGCGACACAAGATAGGGCGCATGCGGAGCGTTCTCGATCAGCAGCGATCCGGCCAGCGTGGAGATGGCCATCGCACCCATGTTGATCCAGTACGGCGGCGACAGGTCGCCCGGCGCCAGGCGGAAAAAGGTGTAACGGTAGAAGATCAGCGACATCAGCCAGATGTAGAGCATGCCGCCCCACAGCCACATCGACAGCGCGAGCAGATTCAGCTCCAGGCGCAGCGGCTGGCCGATGCGCGCAGCCAGCAGGCAGCTGCCCACGGCGACCGACTGCGTGGCCACCACGGCCAGCAGCCAGGCGCCGGTGATGCCCCGATCCAGCGCCGGCTTGTGGCGCTTGACCGTGAGCACCGCGAAGATGGTGTAGGTCAGCACCAACCAGAACACCGCGGTCAGCAGCCACAGCACGAAGCCGGCGCGCACGCTGCCCAGTTGCACCATGGCCTGGCTGGCCAGGATGCCGGTGGCGGCCACCAGCGTGAAATACGCCGGGCCGCGCGCATGGTCGCCCAGGTCGGCCCAGAAGCGCCGCGGGTACAACGCGGCGCGCAGAACGTAGAGCACGCACAGCACCGCGTACTGCACGCCGTTGAGCCACAGCAGCAGGCGCGCCGGCCAGGCGTGGCCCAGCATGTGCGCGCCCAGCGCGACGATGCCCGTGGCCATGACCAGGCCGAAATACGCGGGCGAGAGATCGGCCAGCGCCAGGCGCCAGCGCGCCAGCAGCGGCCCGTGCTCTGGCGCGGCAGCGGTCGTCATGCGCCCTCCCCCGGCTGCGCGCACGCCTGAACCACGGGCGCGGATCTGCGCAGGCCGTAATAGAAAATCCAGGCCGCGACGAAGTAGACCAAGGGATAGGCCAGCACCCAGGCCAGCAGCGACGCGAAGGCGGCCAGCGTCAGCGGCCCCACCCACAGCACGCGTACCACGGCCAGGCACAGCGCCACGGTGTACAGCAGCAACGCGGCATAGGCGCACATGGTCGCCGCCCACAGCACGGGCCGAGCACGTGCGGAAACACATTGCAGGGCGCCACTGCGCAACTGGCGCGCAATGCGCAGTAGCCGGCCCACGCTCAGCGCAAGGATCAGCGGAAAAAGCAGCAGCGGAAGAATGAACATGGGATGGTGGTGGCGGTGTGGCCAGCCGCAAACTGTAATGCGATTGTTTTACCCCGCGCAGAAAGAAGGCGGCGGTGCAGGCGCCCGCCGCGCGCCAATAAAAAAACCTGCAGTGTCGCCACAGCAGGTTCGTCCGCTTGGCACGCAAGAGCGTCTACATCATGCCCAGCGTGCGCGGCAGCCACAGCGACAGGCCGGGCCAGTAGGTGACCAGCACCAGGAAGCCCAGCATGGCCAGCAGCCAGGGCCAGACGGCGACGGTCAGCTCGGTGATGCCCATCTTGGTAATGCCCGAGGCAACGTACAGGTTCAGCCCCACCGGCGGGTGGCACATGCCGACCTCCATGTTCACCACCATCAGGATGCCCAGGTGGATGGGGTCGATGCCCAACTGCATCGCGATCGGGAACAGGATGGGCGCGAAGATCAGCATGATCGACGACGGCTCCATGAAGTTGCCCGCCATCAGCAGGATGACGTTCACCGCCAGCAGGAAGGTGATCGGCCCCAGGCCGTGGCCCAGCATCCAGTCGGCCATGGCCTGCGGGATGTTCTCGTTGGTCATGATGAAGCTGAACAGCACCGCGTTGGTGATGATGTACAGCAGCATCGCGCTCATGTTGGCCGAGTTCAGCAGCACCTTGGGCACGTCCTTGAGGCCCATGTCCTTGTAGATGAAGACCGCGACGAAGAAGGCATAGACCGCGCTCATCGCCGCCGCCTCGGTGGGCGTGAAGATGCCAGCGTAGATGCCGCCCATGACGACGATGATCAGGAACAGGCCCCAGGCGGACTTGCGAAATGCGTCCCAGCGCTGCGCCCACGACGCCTTGGGCAGGCGTGGGTAGTTGTTCTTGCGCGCGCGCCACCAGGTCACCAGGCCAAGCACCATGGCCAGCACCAGGCCCGGCACCACGCCGGCCATGAACAGCGCACCGACCGAGGTGTTGGTGGCCACTGCATACATCACCATCACGATGGACGGCGGGATCAGGATGCCCAGCGCCCCCGAGGTGGTGATGACGCCCGCGCCAAAGCGCTTGGGGAACCCCGCCTTGACCATCGCCGGCAGCAGGATGGAGCCGATCGCCACCACGGTCGCCGGGCTGGAGCCCGACACCGCCGCGAACAGCGCGCAGGCCACCACGCCGCCCAGGCCCAGGCCGCCATACCAGTGGCCGACCATGGCAGTGGCGAAATTGATCATGCGCCGCGCCACGCCGCCGTGGGTGAGGAAGTTGCCCGCCAGGATGAAGAACGGGATCGCCATGATCTCGAACTTCTCGATGCCGGTGAACAGCTTCAATGCCACCGATTCCAGCGGCACGTCGGTGAAACCGAACAGAAAGGTGAGTACCGTCAGGCCCAGCGAGATGGACACCGGCATGCCGGTGAGCATCAGCGTCGCGAGAATGACGAAAATGATCAGTGCATTCATGACCGGTCCTTGCCTTCCTTGTCGTTGCGCCGAATCTCGTCGGGGTGCAGGTCGTCACGCATGCCGTAGGGGTCGAACTCTCCGGATTCGGTGAAACCGGGTGCCACGTTGGGCTCCTCGTCGTCGTCCAGCCCATCGACGTGGCCGTGGTCGTGGTGCGGCAACTCTCCGGTGCGGATGAAGCCCACCATCACCTGCAGAAAGCGAAAGCACATCAGGCCGCTGCCCAGCGGAATGGCGCTGTAGACGATCCAGGTGGGCCACTCCAGGTCGGGTGTGGTCGGGCCTTCGATCAGCTCGCTCACGTCCGCGCCCACCAGGTCGAAGAAGGCGTAGTGCGCGCCGTTGTCCCAGACGAAGGTGGCGCCCATGATGGCGACGACGCCGGTGAACAAGGCGCCGGCGGCCATGCCGAAGATGATGAACTTGCCGCGCAGGTCGGCTCCCATTCGGTTGATGACCACGTCCACGCCGACGTGGATGCCAGTGCGCACGCCGTAGGCGGCGCCGAACTTGGCCATCCAGACGAACATGATGATGGTCAGCTCCTGAGCCCAGGTCAGGTTCAGCGACAGCAGCCAGTCCTGCAGCCCGGGAATGGCGTAGCCGGCGGCGTAGCGGTGCAGCACGGCTACGAAGACGATGAGCGTGGCAGCGCCCATCAGGAAGGTGATCAGCCACTCTTCCAGGTGGTCGAGAATTTTCATGGGATACCCCAATGCAAGACGGATGCACCCGCTGGCCGGCCGGCGTCGCGGCCGGCCAGCAGGCGCTCGGCACTACTCGGACGCGGTCGCGCCTTATTGCTTGGACGGATCGAAGCCCGTGGCTTCGTAGACGTCCTGGATGGTTTCCTTGCCGATGCGGCTGGCCATCTTCTGGTGCACCGGGATCAAGGCCTTCTTCAGCGCGGCACGCTCCTCGGGCGTCGGGGTGTAGATCTCGGTCTTGCCGCTCTTCCTCACCTCGTCCAGCGCACGGTCGTTCTCATCCTGCGCGATCTGGTTGGCGTAGGCAGTGGCCTGGCGCATCGCGTCTTCCAGCTGGCCGCGCACGTCGGCTGGCAGGCCGTCCCAGAACTTCTTGTTGACGATGACCGCATAACCCAGGTAGCCGTGCTTGGTCAGCGACAGGTGTTTCTGCACCTCGTGCATCTTCTGCGTATAGAAGTTGGACGGCGGATTCTCGGTGGCATCGACCACGCCGGTCTGCAGCGCCTGGTAGGTCTCGCCAAAGGCGATCACCTGCGGAATGCCGCCCAGCGCGCGGATTTCCTCTTCAAGCACCTTGGACGACTGGATGCGGTACTTCAGGCCCTTGTAGTCGGCCACGGCGTGCAGCGGCTTGCTGGCCGAGAAGTCCTTGAACCCGTTGTCCCAGTACGCCAGGCCGATGATGCCGCGCTTCTCCAGCTTCTTGAACAGCTTGGCGCCGACGGGGCCGGTCGTGACCTTGTGCAGGTCGTCGCGGCTGTCGAAGATGTAGGGCAGGTCGAAGACCTCGAAGTCCTTGACACCCAGCGGGCCGAACTTGGCCAGCGACGGCGCCAGCATCTGGACGGAGCCGAGCTGCAGCGCCTCCATCTCCTCCTTGTCCTTGTACAGCGCGCTGTTGGCGTAGACCTCGACCTTGACCTTGCCCTGCGTCAGCTCCTCGGCCTTCTTGGCGAAGAACTCGGACGCCTTGCCCTTGGGCGTGTCGTGCGCCACGACGTGGCTGAACTTGATCACGATCTGCGCATGGGCGGCCAGGCTGGCGCCAAAGGCCAGCACGGCGCAGGCCAGGATTTTCTTGACGGGAAATTGCATGGGGAGTCTCCTCGGATCACAGTGAAAAACGCTGCGCACTGTAGTCAATCGCAACAACAGCGGTAACTGTGGCGTTCCACAGCTAGGGTTTACCCGATGGATGCTTCAGAACGTGCCGACGTTCTCAACCCAACTGCGCCTGCACGCGCTGCAGCCACGCCGCGCCGATGCGCTGCACCAACCCCTGGTGCACCGGCCGCAGCGCCTGCTGCAGGCGCTGGCGCTGCGCCCTACTCAGGTCGTGAATGCGCGTGGCGCCACTGGCATGCAGCGCGGCCAGCGCCGCGTCGTTTTCGCGCTGTGCAATCGCATTGCCCCATTGCAGCGCCTCGTCGAGCGCACGCGCCACCAGCGCGCGGTCGGTCGAAGCCAGAAACCGCCAGAAACGCTGGTTGGCCACGACCGCATAACCCAGCCAGCCATGGCCTGTCAGGCTCAGGTCGATCTGCACCTCGTGCATGCGCTGGGTCCAGAAGTTGGAGATGGGGTTTTCCGTGCCGTCGACCACATCCAGCGCCAGCGCCCGGTAGGCCTCGCCAAAGGACAGCACCACCGGGTGCGCGCCCAGCACCCGCATCTGGTGCGCAATGACGCGCGAGGCCTGGATGCGCATGCGCAGGCCAATGAAGTCCTGCGGCGCCAGCAGCGCACGGTTGGCGCTCATGTGCTTGAAGCCGTTGTCCAGATAGCCCAGTCCGACCAGCCCCTGGCGCGACAACCCCGCCAGCAGCTCGCGCCCCAATGCGCCCTGGGTGATGCGGTGCACCTGCTGCGCGGTGGCAAAGAGAAACGGCAGGTCAAACAGCTCGAACTCCGGAAAGCCGACGGGGCCGAACTTGGACAGCGACGGCGCCAGCATGTCGACCGCGCCCAGCTGCAGTGCCTGCATTTCGTCGGCGTCGCCGTACAGCAGCGAATTGGGATAGACCTGCACACGGATGCGTCCGCCGCTGGCGCGGGCGACGTTGTCGCGAAAGCGCTCCAGCGCCAGGCCCTTGGGCGTCTGGCGCGCCACGACGTGCGACAGGCGGATCGTGATCGATCCATCCTGCTGCGCCCAGGCGGGCACCGCCGCCAGGGCCAGCGCCTGCAGGCAACGGCGGCGGTCAAGCCGGGAATCAGCCAGGGACATCACGCGCGCAGAAAAATTGGATACGGACACCAGCAGTCGGCAACCGCGCGCCGGCGTGGCAAAGCCACGACGCCCGGCCCCCGTGCCCCTCTTGGGATCAACGTGGCGATGATAGGATAGGTGGCGCTTTTCTTACGCCCTATTACATTCCTCATGGCCGCCACCGCACCCTCGCCCAAGCCTCCGGCTCACGTCGCGCTGCCGAGCCTGGCGCGTACCCTGATGTCCGTCGGCAAGCTGGATCAGAAGACGGCCGAGGATCTCTACAAGAAATCGCTGGCCGGCAAAACCGACTTCATCGAGGAGTTGCTGGGCTCGCAGGCCATCTCGGCCACCGACCTGGCGCACACGCTCTCGGGCGTGTTCGGCGCGCCACTGCTGGACATCGACGCCATCGACCCGCTGCGGCTGTCCAGGGATCTGCTCGACAACAAGCTGTGCAAGGCCTACAAGGTCATTGCGCTGCACAAGCGCAGCAACCGCCTGATCGTGGCCACCGCAGACCCGACCAACCAGGAAGCGGCCGAGAAAATCAAGTTCACTACCCAAATGGGCGTCGACTGGGTGGTCGCCGAACACGACAAGCTGATCAAGGTGGTCGATGCGGTCACGAAGAGCGCCAGTGACGCGCTCGAGGGCATCAACAGCACCGGCGACTTCGAGTTCAACGACATCCCGATCGAAGAAAGCGAAGACGACAAGGATCAGGCCGACACCGAGGTCGAAGATGCGCCGGTCGTGCGTTTTCTGCACAAGATGCTGCTCGATGCGGTGCACATGCGCGCCTCGGATCTGCACTTCGAGCCTTACGAGCATTACTACCGGGTGCGCTTTCGCGTCGACGGCGAGCTGCAGGAGATCACTACGCCGCCGACGGCGATCAAGGAAAAACTTGCCTCGCGCATCAAGGTGATCTCGCGCCTGGACATCTCCGAGAAGCGCGTCCCGCAGGACGGGCGCATGAAGCTCAAGGTCGGCGCCGACCGCGTCATCGACTTCCGCGTCAGCACGCTGCCTACTCTGTTCGGCGAGAAGATCGTGATCCGTATCCTCGACCCCAGCAGCGCCAAGATGGGCATCGACGCACTGGGCTACGAGCCCGAGGAAAAAGAACGCCTGCTCACCGCGGTCAACCGCCCCTACGGGATGATTCTGGTCACCGGGCCGACCGGCTCGGGCAAGACCGTCTCGCTCTACACCTGCCTGAACATCCTGAACAAGCCAGGCGTCAACATCGCCACGGCCGAAGATCCTTCCGAAATCAACCTGCCCGGGGTCAACCAGGTCAACGTCAACGAAAAGGCGGGGCTGACCTTTGCCGTGGCCCTGAAGGCCTTTCTGCGCCAGGATCCGGACATCATCATGGTCGGCGAAATCCGCGACCTGGAGACGGCCGACATCTCGATCAAGGCGGCGCAGACCGGCCACCTGGTTCTGTCCACGCTGCACACCAACGACGCGCCGACCACGCTCACGCGCATGCGCAACATGGGTGTTGCGCCCTTCAACATCGCCTCCAGCGTCATCCTGATCACGGCGCAGCGCCTGGCCCGGCGCCTGTGCCCCCAGTGCAAGGAGCCGGCCGACATTCCGCACGAGAACCTGCTGGAGGCGGGCTACAAGGAGGACGAGATCGACGGCTCATGGGTCACCTACCGCCCCGTGGGCTGCAGCGCGTGCAACAACGGCTACAAGGGGCGTGTCGGCATCTACCAGGTCATGCCGATCACCGAAGAGATCCAGCGCATCATTTTGCGCGACGGCAGCGCACTGGACATCGCCAAGCAGGCGCGCCTGGAGGGCGTGCGCTCGCTGCGCGAATCGGGCCTGCACAAGGCCAAGGTCGGGCTGACTTCGCTGGAAGAAGTGCTTGCCGTGACCAACGAATAAATCAGGGAGTTGTGCAATGGCAACCATCGCGTCCAAAAGCATCAAGGACTTCGTCTTCGAGTGGCAGGGCAAGGACAGGAGCGGAAAAATCGTCCATGGCGAGCTGCGCGCCGTGGGCGAAAACCAGGTTCGTGCCACGCTGCGCCGCCAGGGCGTGCTGCCCACCAGAATCAAGAAACGGCGCATGCGCGCGGGCAAGAAGATCAAGCCCAAGGACATCGCGCTGTTCACGCGCCAGATGGCCACGATGATGAAGGCGGGCGTGCCGCTGTTGCAGGCCTTCGACATCGTCGGGCGCGGCAACACCAATCCCAGCGTCACCAAGCTGCTCAACGACATCCGCACCGACGTGGAGACCGGCACCGCGCTGAACTCGGCGTTTCGCAAATACCCGCTGTACTTCGACAGCCTGTACTGCAACCTGGTCGAAGCGGGCGAGGCCGCCGGCATTCTGGAGACGTTGCTCGACCGGCTGGCCGTCTACATGGAGAAGACCGAGTCGATCAAGGCCAAGATCCGCTCGGCGCTGATGTACCCGATCTCGGTCATCATCGTCGCCTTCATCGTGGTCACCGTGATCATGATTTTCGTGATCCCGGCGTTCAAGGAGGTCTTCACCTCGTTCGGCGCCGACCTGCCCGCGCCCACGCTGTTCGTGATGGCCATCAGCGAATTCTTCGTGAGCTACTGGTGGATCATCTTCGGCGTGATCGGCGGGGGCTTCTACTTCTTCATGCAGGCCTGGAAGCGCAGCGAGAAAGTGCAGCGCTTCATGGACAGGCTGCTGCTGAAAGTGCCCGTCTTCGGCAAGCTGGTCGAGAAATCGGTCATCGCGCGCTGGACCCGCACGCTGTCGACCATGTTCGCCGCCGGCGTGCCGCTGGTCGAGGCACTCGACTCGGTAGGCGGCGCCGCGGGCAACTCGGTCTATCAGATCGCCACCGAGAAGATCCAGCAGGAGGTCTCCACCGGCACCAGCCTCACGGCCGCCATGGGCAACGCCAACGTCTTCCCCTCGATGGTGCTGCAGATGAGCGCCATCGGCGAGGAGTCAGGCTCGCTGGATCACATGCTGGGCAAGGCCGCAGACTTCTACGAGGAAGAGGTCGACGAGATGGTCGCCGGCCTGTCCAGCCTGATGGAGCCCATCATCATCGTCTTTCTGGGCACCCTCATCGGCGGCATCGTGGTGTCGATGTACCTGCCCATCTTCAAGCTCGGTCAGGTGGTCTGAGCGATGACGGGATCCGCGCAATGGGACGCCGCGCTGGTCGGCGTCCTCGGCCTGCTGATCGGCAGTTTTCTCAACGTCGTCATCCACCGCCTGCCGCGCATGATGCAGCAGCAGTGGCAGGACGAATGCCACCGCTACGCCATCGAGCAAGGCCTGCTGCCCGCCACGGCCGCGCCGCCCGCCGCGCAGGCGTTCAACCTGAGCCGGCCGCGCTCGCACTGCCCGCACTGCAGCCATGCGCTGCGCTGGTACGAGAACATCCCGGTGCTGAGCTACCTGGCACTGCGCGGGCGCTGCGCCGGCTGCCACGCCCGCATCAGCCCACGCTACCCGCTGGTGGAGCTGGCCACCGGCCTGCTGTTCTACGCCGCTGCGCTGCGCTGGGGCATCAGCGCAACGGCGGCCTGCTGGTGCATCTTCGCCGCGATCCTGATGGCGCTGGCCTGGATCGACTGGGACACGACGCTGCTGCCCGACGACCTGACGCTGCCGCTGCTGTGGGCCGGGCTGATCGCCGCAGCGCTGCAGTACAGCGGCACGCCGCTACTCGACTCGGTGGCCGGCGCTGCGGCCGGCTACCTGTCGCTGTGGTCGGTCTACTGGGCCTTCAAGCTGGCCACGGGCAAGGAGGGCATGGGCTATGGCGACTTCAAGCTGTTTGCCGCGCTCGGTGCCTGGTTCGGCTGGCAGGCGCTGGTGCCCATCATCCTGATCGCCTCGGTCTGCGGCGCAATGGTGGGCATCGGCATGAAGCTCTCGCGCCAGTTGCGCGAAGGCAAATACGTGCCGTTCGGCCCCTTCCTCGCGCTGGGTGGCCTGTGCGCAATGCTGTGGGGACCTGATCGCCTGCTGCACGGCGTTCTGTCGCTGCTGGGATAAGCCATGGCAACTGCACACACCGCATCATCCCAAAAACGCCACAGCTTCCACCTGGGCGTGACCGGCGGCATTGGCAGCGGCAAGAGCACGTTTGCCGCGCTGCTGGCGCGTCATGGTGCGGCGCATGTAGACGCCGACGCGCTCTCGCGCGCCACGACGGCCGCCGGCGGCAGCGCCATTGCCGCCATCCGCGCGCAGTTTGGCGACGACTTCATCGACGCCGGCGGCGCGCTGGATCGCGAGCGCATGCGCGCGCTGGTCTTTGCCGAGCCCCTGGCGCGCAACCGGCTGCAGGCCATCATCCATCCGCTGGTCGGCGAAGCGATCGCACGGGCCACCGCGCAGGCCGAGCATTCCGGCAAACGCCTTATCGCTCTCGACCTTCCGCTGCTGACCGAATCCAGCCACTGGCCGGCCCGGCTCGACGCGGTGCTCGTCGTCGACTGCCAGGAAAGCACCCAGATCGAGCGCGTGCGGGTGCGCAGCGGGCTGCAGCCGCAGGCCGTCGAAGCCATCATGGCCGCGCAAAGCAGCCGCGCCGTGCGCTGCATGGCTGCCGACTGGGTCGTGTACAACGACGGCTTGTCGCTGCAGCAGCTCGAAGCACTGGCCGCCCAGGTAGCCACATCGCTGGGCGCGTGATCGCCGCCCCAGCCCTGCGGCGGCAGCCGCACGCCACCGGCGGGATGCAAACGCTGACACAAAGGTTTTGAATCGCCCCAGCCGCGTCCCGGATAATGCAGAAGTACCGTGTGCCAGGGCCAGCACATCGGACCAACCAGGAAAATGCCAGCGTGATCCTCTACGAATACCCCTTCAATGAACGCCTGAGAACCTATCTGCGGCTGGAGCACCTGTTTCGCAGGCTGGGGGAGTTGATGGCACGCAGCGCGGCGCTGGATCACCATTTCGCGCTGGTCACGATTTTCGAGGTCATGGACGTCGCCGCGCGCGCCGACCTCAAGTCCGACGTGCTCAAAGACCTGGACAAGCACCGCCAGCAGCTGGCCAGCTACCGCGGCAACCCGTCGATCTCCGAAGCCGCGCTCGACGAGATCATGGGCCAGATCGACCACTGCTTCTCCACGCTGAACACCCAAAGCGGCAAGGCGGGCCATGCCTTGACCGACAACGAGTGGTTGATGTCGATCCGCAGCCGGGTCGGCATTCCGGGCGGCACTTGCGGCTTCGACTTGCCGTCGTACTACGCCTGGCAGCACCACAGCACCGAGCAACGCCAGCAGGACATCGAAGGCTGGGTGCAGCACCTGGCCCCGCTGGCCGAGTCCATCGACCTGTTGCTGCGCCTGCTGCGCGACGCGGGTCTGCCGCAGAAAATGGTGGCCCACCATGGCCAGTTCCAGCAGAACCTGCCCCAGGGGCGCAGCTTCCAGCTGCTGCGCCTGCGCATCGACCCGGCGCTGGGCCTGATCCCGGAGATCAGCGGCAACCGCCTGATCGTCTCGGTACGCCTGATGCAGGTTGACCCCCAGGACAGCGGCAAACTGATGGCCAGCACCGACGACGCCAGTTTCGAGCTCACACTGTGCGGATGATCCGGCCGACCATGCCTGCCACCAACCGTACCAACCGCCCCACCCAGCCACGGCCCGCCACGCGCACCGTGGCCTGCCCCACTTGCGGCGGCCCCAGCATCTACGACAGCAGCAACGCCTGGCGCCCGTTTTGCAGCCAGCGCTGCCGCCAGATCGACCTGGGCGCCTGGGCGCACGAAGACTTTCGCCTGCCGGGCGAAAACCCGCCCACCGCCGTGCCGGGTCAGGGCGACGCGTAGACCACCAGCACCACGTCGGCCGCCCGCTGACGCAGCGCAACCAGCGCTTGGTAGGCCGGCGACGCAAACCAGCCCCGTGCCGCTTCCACTGACGGAAAACCGATGGTGACGATGTCGCTGTGCTCTTCATACCCGCCAAGCGTTGCCACCGCCTCGCCGCGAAACAGCAATTCGGCGCCCCATGGCGACAGCGTGTCCGGCACCTTGCTGCGGTATTCGGCCCACAGCGCAGCATCCTTGACGGTGATGCGCCCGACGACATAGGCCTGCTGTGCCATGGTCTCCTCCTTGGCTCAAAACGATGGCGGCCCATGCAGGGCCGCCGAACAAAAGTGGAGCCAGCTTCCTTGCCCGCTGGCGCCACGATAAAACCGCGTCATACCCCCAGATAGCGCTGGATGATCTCGGGGTGTTTCTTCAGATCCGCGGCCGAGCTTTCGTGCGCCATGTGGCCGTTGTTGAGGATGTAGACGCGCTGGGCCAGAGCCAGCGTTGCCGCCAGGTTCTGCTCGATCAGCACGATGGTCTGCCCCGCCTGCGACAGCTCGCGGCAGATGCGCACCAGATCCTTGACGATGACCGGCGCCAGCCCTTCGAAGGGCTCGTCGAGCAGGATGATCTTGGGGTCGCGCACCAGCGCGCGGGCAATGGCCAGCATCTGCTGCTCGCCGCCGGACAGGTCGGTTCCGCGGCTGCGGCAGCGGTCGCGCAGGCGCGGAAACATCTCGTAGATGCGCGCCAGCGGCCATTTGTTCTCGGCCGTCAGGCCCGCCAGGATGATGTTCTCCTCCACGGTCAGGCTGCCGAACACGCGGCGCTCCTCGTGCACCAGTTGCATGCCGACGCGGGCAATCGCATGCGCCTTCTTGCCGGCCAGCTCCATGCCGTCGAGCTTGACGCTGCCGCTGCGCGGCTTGACGACGCCCATCAGGCTCTTGAAGGTGGTGGACTTGCCCGCGCCGTTGCGCCCCAGCAGCGCCACCACCTCGTGCTTTTCCACGTGCATGCCCACGTCGAACAGAATGTGGCTGTCACCGTAATAGCTGTTCAGCCCTTGTACTTCCAGCAGACTCATACGATCTCCTCGCCGTACACGCCACCCAGGTAGGCCTCCTGGACCATGGGATTGGCTTTGATTTCATCGGGCGTGCCCTCGACCAGCAGACGGCCTTCCTGCAGGACGGTGACTTTCTCCACCAACTCGAACAGCGCATCCATGTCATGGTCGATGACGACCAACGTGCGGCCATGGGCAATGGATTTGAGCAGCGCCACGGTCTCCACGCGCTCCTGCGGGCTCATGCCAGCCAGCGGTTCATCGAGCAGCAGCAGGCTGGGCGAGGTAGCCAGCGCCAGGCCGATCTCCAGACGACGCTTTTCGCCGTAGGCCAGTTCGGAGACCGGGGAGTCCAGGCGCTGGGTCAGATTCACCAGTTGTGCCGTCTGCTCCACCAGCCGCCCCAGCTTGGGCACCTTGTGCAGGCTTCTGAACAGGTCGGCCTTGAACTTGCCGCGCAGTTCGCCGAGCGCCGCAATCATCAGGTTCTGGCGCACCGTGAGCTTCTCGAACAGCTGGTTGATCTGGTAGCTCTTGGTCAGCCCCATCTGGCAGGCGTCGATCACGCTCATGCCGGTAATGTCCTTGCCGTCGAACACGATGCGCCCCGCCGTGGGCTCGACCTCGCAGGTCAGCATCTTGAAGAAGGTGCTCTTGCCCGCGCCATTGGGACCGATGATGCCGCGGATCTCGCCGTGATTGACGGTGAAGTCGATGTCGCTGTTGGCGAACAGGCCGCCATAGCGCTTGGTCAGGCCGGTGGCCTGCAGAATCGGGCCGCTCTTGCTGACCGTCGCCTTGGAGGCGACCACTGCGGGGCGTGCCGTCACAGCAGGCACCGGAGCGCTGGCCACTGGCGCCGGCTGCGATTTGCGCTTGAACGCCATGTGGTACAGATCGGCAATCGCGCCGGCCAGGCCGCGGCGCAGGAACACCACGAGCAGCACGAACACGATGCCCAGCACCAGCCTCCAGGACGCGCCCAGGTTCAGCACGGTCTGGAAGAAGTCGCTCAGGTACAGCCACACCAGCGCGCCCAGCAGCGGGCCGAACAAGGTGCCCGCGCCGCCAATGGCCGTCTGCATGACGATCTCGCCCGAAGTGTGGAACATGAAGGCGTCCGGCGGCATGAAGCCCTGCATCAGGCCCAGCAGCCCGCCGCCAAAACCGGCATACATGGCAGCGATGATGAACACCACCAGCTTGTAGCTGTGAATGTTGTGGCCCAGTGCCTCGGCGCGCATCGGGTTCTCGCGGATGGCGCGCAAGACCAGGCCGAACGGCGAACGCACGATGCGCAGCGCAATCACGATGGCGACGAAATACCAGAACGCGAAGAACACGTACATCGCCATGTTGCTGGTGAACTCAATGTTGAAGAAACCCAGATCCAGGTTGGGCTGCGGAACACCGGGCAGGCCATTTTCACCCCCGGTGAACTCCGACAGCGGGTTGAACTCCACGAAGAAGAACACCTCTGCGATCGCCACCGTGATCATCGCGAAGTAGATGCCGGTACGCCGCAGTGCAATCAGGCCAATCACATAGCCGATGGCGCCAGCGAACACGGTGCCCAGCAAGATGGCGGCAATCGTGTTGGTGAACGAGGTCTGCGTGAGCAGATAGGCTGCAAACATGCCTCCCGAGCCAAAGAACGCCGACTGGCCGAACGACAGCAGGCCGGTATAGCCAAACAGCAGGTCAAAGCCGATGCCGACCAGGCCCCAGATCAGGATGCGGTTGATCGTCGCCGGAGAAAAACCCAGGTGCGGCAACACGAAGGGGGCGAGTACCAGCGCAATCAGCGTCAGGGTCTCGACGAGGAACGGGCGTTGTCTTGTCATTGTTGCTCCCTGCTATCAATTGCGGCCAACGCTGCCCATCAGTCCGCGCGGGCGCAACACCAGTACCAGCGTCATCGCAACGAACAGCATCACGTAGGAATACGCCGGATTGACCATCGAGGTCAGGCTGATGATTTCGCCGGCAATCAGGCCGCCCAGGATGGCGCCCGGGAACGAGCCAACGCCACCGATCACGACCACCACGAAGGTCTGAACCAGAATGGCGTCGCCCACGTCGGGGGCAACCGACACCACGGGTGCATTCACGATTCCGGCAAACCCGGCCGCCATCGCGCCGATGCCGAAGACCAGCATGAAGATGCGGTAGACGTTGATTCCCAGCGAGTCGACCATCACCGCGTCTTCGATGCCGGCGCGCACGATCATGCCGATGCGCGTGCGGTACAGCACCCAGTACAGCACGAACAGAGCCACGGCGATGATGGCCAGCAGACCGATGCGGTAGGTGGGATAGACCATGAAGCCCAGGTCGGTAATCCCCATCAGCGGCGCCGGCGGCGGCACGGTCTTGGACAGCGAACCAAAGAAGAAACGCACCAGTTCGACGAACACGATGCCCAGGCCGAAGGTGACGAGCAATTGGTCTTCGTCCGGCCGCGAATAGAAATGCCGGATGATGAGCTGCTCGGTCAATATACCGACCAGCATGACGAACAACGCCCCGGCAATCACCGCGACGATGAAAGAGTTGGTATAGGTGAACGCCATCCAGCCAGCGTAGCCACCCAGCATGAACATGGCGCCATGCGCCAGGTTGAGCACGCCCAGCGTGCCATAAATGATCGTCAGGCCAGACGAAATCAGCGCCAGAAGCGCTCCCAACACCAGCCCGTTGAACAATTGCGATATGAAATTGGCCCAGTTAATCACGCTGACCTGCCTTCATCGTTGATCGATGGAAATTTTTTCCGGCGCAAAACCACCTCCCGGCCTTGCGACCAGGGATGGAATTACACAGAAAATACAAGGAAGGAATCCCGGGCGGGTTATTTACCCCACCCGGGTTGCGCATCACTCAGGTGTAATCACCCAGCTTGCAGCCAAAGGCGTCAGGCGCCTGGATGACCTTGTCGCCCGGGACGATCTCGACGACTTCCCAGAAATCCTCGGGATTCTTCATGTCCTTCTTGGCCTTGCCGCGGACGATGATGACTGGCCGGACATATTGATGATCCTGGGGGCGGTAATGGAAATCGCCCAGTAAATGGGGAATGGCATCGCCCTTTTCCCACTGCTTGATCACGTCGGGCGGATAGAAACTATTGGCCTCGGTCACCATGCGTGCCCAGTGCGCAAAGCTCATATAGCCATTCTCTGCACCCCATTCGGGACGATAGCCATATTTTTTCTGGAATGTTTCGACAAACATTTTGGCCAACGGGTACTGGTCTTCCAGTGTCCACCAGAAGTCGGTTGCAGAAAAAACGCCTTCACTGATGTCCACACCCGCCTCACGCGCAAAGAACGGAATCTGATAGGGCAGCACGAGCGTCATTTTTGGCAGTAAGCCAAACTGTTTGGCCTGTTGGCTCGACAGCGCAGCGTCACGCCCCCAGTTGACGTTAACCAAGAACTCGGCGCCCGAGTTGGCAATATTGGTCAAATACTGGCTGAAATCCTGCGTACCAAACGGAGAAACCTGGTTGGTCACCATGGTCCAGCCGCCCTGCTCGACCAGGAATTTGCGCATGGATTCAGTGGTCGTATGGCCGTAGGTGTAATCCGGCGTCATGAATGCGGCCTTGCGATTCTTGCCAAATTGCTTGACCAAAACCGGACCCAGCGCATTGGCCGTCATTTCGGCATAAACGCCCTGACGGAATCCATAACGCACACAATCCTTGCCCGTGGTGTCATTTGACCCTGAAATACCAGCCATATAGAGGATTTTTTCGCGTTGCGCGAATTTATTCATTGCCACAGCCACGGCCGACGAAGTCGAGCCGATCATCGCAATGACTTTGTGCTGGTTGATGAATGTCTGCTCAACCTGCAATGCCTGGTTCGGTTTGGCTGCCGAGTCGGCCGACAAGAAACCGACCTTCTTACCCAGAACACCATTATTGATTTTAGGAGCCAGCTTCTTCATCAATTCATGGTTGGTATTGATGTGCTCGATGGCCAGCTCCATGCCCTTGCGCTCGTCCTCGCCCTGAACGGCATAACTGCCCGTCAATGGCACGGCAGCACCGATATAGACCGTATCGCCCTGCGATCCCGCGGGCCAGGTTCCCATGGCGGGTTTGTCCTGTGCAAATGCAATGCGCATGCCGCCAAAGCTGACGAATGCGGCACCAGCGCCCATTTGCAATGCATCGCGGCGCGAGATCAGCGTCGCCTCCTTGGTGGATTTAGCGTGTGACATGTGTCTCCTTATATGGTCTTTGATCCCGGACAAACCGGGCGGCACCCGTGGGTTGCAAACTCATCTTGATGACGCGAGGTTGGCTGCCGGCCACAGGGCCAAACCGACACCCCAGACATCGAACACGTCGCCTCAACGGCGTGCAAGCATTTGCAAGCCGTAATTCAATTTATTCCTGCTGGCCCCGCAATCCAAGCGGATAAATCCCTGATAGAAAATACCCGCGAATGGCTTTTTTTGTCAGAGAAACGTAAGCAACCGAGAGGACGATGCTTCCGAACGAACTGTCAGTTTTATGTAAGATTTATCGTCACTGACATTCAAAACGCAAAGCATGCCGTTGCAGCATCTGGATCATTCCATTCAATTGCATTGCGTCAAATACATGGGCATGACAAGGCATCTGCCCCTGCGCCCGGGCTTCAGCCGCCGCCGCGCTCCTGCTCCAGCCACTCCAGCACCGGATAGGCCCCGGGCAGCACCGGGCTGACCTGCAGCGGAAAATGCTGCCAGGACATGGCCTGGCCTTCACGCATCTCGAACTCGCCCTGCCACTGGCGCACCTTGCACCAGTGCAGGCGCACCAGCGCATGGGGATAGTCGTGCTCGGTCACCTTCCAGGCCTGCACCGGGCCGATGGTGATGCCCAGCTCCTCGATGAGCTCGCGGCGCAGCGCCTGCTCGACGCTCTCGCCCGCCTCCAGCTTGCCGCCGGGGAACTCCCAATAGCCGGCATAGGGCTTGCCGGCGGGGCGGGTGGACAGCAGCAGCGCGCCGTCGCCGCGCAGCAGAATGCCGACGGCCACCTCGGTGTGTTTGCGCTCCTGCGTCATGCGTGCTGCCTGCGCCCGGCCCAGTCGCGGGCGAACTGCCATGCCACGCGGCCGCTGCGCGAGCCGCGTTCGAGCGCCCAGATCAGCGACTCGGGCCGCGCCTGCTCGATCTCCTGGGCTTCCACGCCCATGCTGGAGAGCCACTGCGCGACGATGGCCAGGTACTCGTCCTGGCTGAAGGGGTAGAAGCTCACCCACAGGCCGAAGCGCTCGGAGAGCGAGATTTTTTCCTCGACCACCTCGCCCGGATGGATCTCGCCGTCCTCGCTGCGCGTCTGGGCCAGGTTGTCCTTCATGTATTCGGGCAGCAGGTGGCGGCGGTTGCTGGTGGCATAGACCAGCACGTTGGGCGTGCTGGCGGCCACCGAGCCGTCCAGGATGGATTTGAGCGCCTTGTAGTCGGCCTCGCCCTCCTCGAAGCTCAGGTCGTCGCAGAAGATGATGAATTTCTCTGGGCGCTCGGCCACCAGGTCGACGATGTCGGGCAGGTTGACCAGGTCGGTCTTGTCCACCTCGATCAGCCGCAGCCCCTCGGCCGCATAACGGTTCAGGCAGGCCTTGATCAGCGAGGATTTGCCCGTGCCGCGCGCGCCGGTCAGCAGCACGTTGTTGGCCGACCGCCCCTGCACGAACTGGCGCGTGTTGCGCTCGATCTTGTCCTTCTGCGCGTCGATCTCCTTCAGCTGGTCGAGCCGCATGGTCGACACGTGGCGCACCGGCTCCAGCGTGCCAAAGCCGTTGCTGCGCTGGCGATAGCGCCAGGCGATGGCGGCAGTCCAGTCAGGCGCGGCCAGCGGCTGGGGCAGAACCGCCTCGATGCGGGTGATGAGCTGCTCGGCGCGTGCGAGCAAGTGGATCAGTGCGTCATTCATGGGGGCAAACACCCGGCTGGTCAAGCGCCGTGCAGGTTTCAGGAACGGTAGTCGGCGTTGATGCTGACGTAGTCGTGGCTCAGGTCGCAGGTCCAGACCGTGTCGCTGGCCGTACCGCGCCCCAGCAGCACGCGCACCGTGATTTCGCTTTGCTGCATCACGCGCTGGCCGTCCTCCTCGCGGTACTGCGGGTGGCGACCGCCCTCTGTGACGACGTGAACGTCATCCAGATACAGGTCGATCTTCGTCTGATCCAGGTCGCCGATGCCGGCATAACCCACCGCCGCCAGGATGCGGCCCAGGTTGGGATCGCTGGCATAGAAAGCGGTCTTGACCAGCGGCGAATGCGCAATCGCATAGGCCGCCTGACGGCATTCAGCCGCGTCCGCACCGCCCTCCACGCGCACCGTGATGAACTTGGTCGCGCCCTCGCCGTCGCGCACGATGGCTTGCGCCAGCAAGCGCGCGACCTCCAGCAGCGCCGCGGCGAGCTGCTGGCCGTCGCCGCCGTCCAGCGACGTGACCGGCGCATTGCCCGCCTGGTGCGTAGCCACCAGGACGAAGGAGTCGTTGGTGCTGGTATCGCCGTCGATGGTCACGCGGTTGAACGAGCCTTCGGCCAGTTGCCGCACCAGCGGTTGCAGCAGCGCGGGGTCGATGGCCGCATCGGTAGCGACGAAACCCAGCATGGTCGCCATATTGGGGCGGATCATTCCGGCGCCCTTGGCAATGCCGGTCACGGTGACGGTGCGTCCGCCCAGCCGAATCTGCCGGCTCACGGCCTTGGGCAGAGTGTCGGTTGTCATGATGCCCTCGGCCGCGCGCAGCCAGTGCGCCGGCTGGGCATCGGCCAGGGCGGCGGGCAGTCCGGCCGTGATGCGGTCGACCGGCAGCGGCTCCATGATCACGCCGGTGGAAAACGGCAGCACCTGCGCCGCGTCCACCCCCAGGTGCTGGGCCAGCGCCGCGCAGGTGGCGCGCGCGCCGGCCAGGCCTGGCGCACCCGTGCCCGCATTGGCGTTGCCGGTGTTGATGACCATCGCACGAATGCCGCAGCCCGCCTGCAAATGCTCGCGACAGACCTGCACCGGCGCGGCGCAGTAGCGGTTTTGCGTGAACACGCCAGCCACGCTGGCGCCCTCGTCCAGCAAAAACACGGTCAAATCCTTGCGGCCTGCCTTGCGCACGCCTGCTTCGGTCACTCCGATGCGCACGCCGGCAACCGGGTGCAGGTCGCTCGCCTGGGGAGCGGTCAGATTCACGGGCATGGAACTCTCCTCAGATCACCGGGCCTACGGCTTCAGGCCAGCTTGCCGTGGCATTGCTTGTACTTCTTGCCACTGCCGCAGGGGCAGGGGTCGTTGCGGCCTACGCGCGGTATCTGGGCTGCGCGGGTGCTCTCGTCCACCGTGGTCTGCACCTCACCGGTCTCGGTCGGCGCGCTGTAGGTGACGTTGGAGACGCGGTCGGCGCGCTCTTCATAAGCATGGGTGGCCTCGTCGACCTGCTCGGGCGTCTGCACGCGCACCGTCATCATGATGCGCGTGACCTCGCTCTTGATCTGCTCGATCAGCTGGGCAAACATCTCGAACGCCTCGCGCTTGTACTCCTGCTTGGGCTGCTTTTGGGCATAGCCGCGCAGGTGGATGCCCTGGCGCAGGTAGTCCAGCGCCGAGAGATGATCACGCCAGTGCGTGTCCATGCTTTGCAGCAGTACCGCGCGCTCGAACTGGTTGAACTGCTCGGCGCCGGCCAGCGCCACCTTGGCCTCGAAGGTCTCGCGCGCGGCCTCCAGCACCTTCTCCAGGATGTCCTCGTCGGTGATGCTGTCAGAGGCCTGCACCTCGCTGGCCAGCGGCAGCTGCACCTGCCAGTCGCTGGCCAGCGCCTTCTCCAGGCCGGCCACGTCCCACTGCTCCTCGACCGATTCGGCCGGAACGTACTGGCGCACCACACTGCTCAGGCAATCGTCGCGCATCGCGGCAATCATCGGCGCCAGATCCTGCGTGTCCAGGATGTCGTTGCGCTGCTGGTAGATGACCTTGCGCTGGTCGTTGGCCACGTCGTCGTATTCGAGCAGCTGCTTGCGGATGTCGAAGTTGCGCGCCTCGACCTTGCGCTGCGCGCTCTCGATGCTGCGCGTGACCATGCCCGCTTCGATGGCCTCGCCCTCGGGCATCTTCAGCCGCTCCATGATCGCCTTGACCCGGTCGCCGGCGAAGATGCGCATCAGGTCGTCGTCCAGGCCCAGGTAAAAGCGTGACGAGCCCGGGTCGCCCTGGCGGCCCGAACGGCCGCGCAGCTGGTTGTCGATACGCCGGCTCTCGTGGCGTTCGGTCGCGATGATGCGCAGGCCACCCAGCTGCTTGATCTTCTCGTTGTCCAGCTTCCACTGCGCGCGCAGCGCCTCGGTGCGTGCGGCGCGCTCGTCCTCGCTCAGCGACTCGTCGGCCTGCAGCGCGGCGATGTCCTTCTCGACGTTGCCGCCCAGCACGATGTCGGTGCCGCGGCCCGCCATGTTGGTGGCAATCGTGATCATGCCCGCACGACCGGCCTGGGCGATGATGTCCGCCTCGCGCTCATGCTGCTTGGCGTTGAGCACCTGGTGCGGCAGGCCCGCCTTGGTCAGCAGGTCGTCGATGATCTCCGAGTTCTCGATCGACGAGGTGCCGACCAGCACCGGCTGGCCGCGCTCGTGGCACTCGCGGATGTCGTCGATGGCCGCTTTGTACTTCTCGGCCGTCGTCTTGTAGACGCGGTCGTGCTGATCCTTGCGCTGGATCGGCCTGTTGGGCGGAATGATGACCGTCTCCAGCCCGTAGATGTCCTGGAATTCGTAGGCCTCGGTGTCGGCCGTGCCGGTCATGCCCGCCAGCTTGGCGTACAGGCGGAAGTAATTCTGGAAGGTGATCGAGGCCATGGTCTGGTTCTCGGCCTGGATCTGCGCGCCCTCCTTGGCCTCGACCGCCTGGTGCAGCCCATCGCTCCAGCGCCGGCCCGCCATCAGGCGGCCGGTGAACTCGTCGACGATGACCACCTCGCCGTTCTGCACCACGTAATGCTGGTCGCGGTGGAACAGGTGGTGGGCACGCAGCGCCGCGTACAGGTGGTGCACCAGCGTGATGTGGCCGGGGTCGTACAGCGACGCGCCCTCGGCAATCATCCCGGCGCCGGCCAGGATGCGCTCTGCGTTCTCGTAGCCCTGCTCGGTCAGGAACACCTGGTGCGTCTTCTCGTCGACGGTGAAGTCGCCCGGCGTGATCACGCCCTCACCGGTGCGCGGGTCAGCCTCGCCCTCCTGGCGCGTGAGCTGCGGCACGATCTTGTTCATCGCCAGGTACAGCGACGTCTGATCCTCGGCCTGGCCGCTGATGATCAGCGGCGTGCGCGCCTCGTCGATCAGGATGGAGTCCACCTCGTCGACGATGGCGTAGTTGAGCTGGCGCTGCACGCGGTCGCGCGGCTCGTAAACCATGTTGTCGCGCAGGTAGTCGAAGCCGTACTCGTTGTTCGTGCCATAGGTGATGTCGGCGTTGTAGGCCGCCTGCTTCTCCTCGCGCGGCATCTGCGGCAGGTTGATGCCCACCGTCAGGCCCAGGAAGTTGTACAGCCGCCCCATCCACTGCGCATCGCGCCCGGCCAGGTAGTCGTTCACCGTGACCACGTGCACGCCCTTGCCCGACAGCGCGTTCAGGTACACCGCCAGCGTCGAGGTCAGCGTCTTGCCCTCGCCCGTGCGCATCTCGGCAATCTTGCCCTCGTGCAGCGCCATGCCACCAATCATCTGCACGTCGAAGTGACGCATCTTCATCACGCGCTTGGAGCCCTCGCGCACCACGGCAAAGGCTTCGGTCAACAGGTCGTCCAGCGACTCGCCCTTGGCAATGCGCTCCTTGAACTCCTGCGTCTTGCCACGCAAATCCTCGTCACTCAATTTCTCGAACTCGGGCTCCAGCGCATTGATGCGCGCAACCGCCTTGCGGTATTGCTTTAGCAGCCGGTCGTTGCGGCTGCCGAACAGTTTGGTGAGGAAATTGGTGGCCATGCAAGCACGACCGCACTGCACGCCACAGCGGGCAAAGCGGCCGAATCCCTGTGAGGTTGAAACGAATGAGATGGGGCCTGCGCCCGGATTTGCAAGGAATTCGCACGGGAGCAAGAAGACAACCGGCGCATTTTAACGTCGTGCAACACCCCGGCTTTCGAGCAGGCATCAAGCCGCCCCCGCCAAAGCGCCCGCCAGACGCTGCACAATTGGCACGGACGCCGCCACCGCTTCCAGCCACCACGCCCCATGACCCGCCGCCACCACGCCATCCCTTTGCAGCAAGCCAGCCAGGAGTCGCCCATGCTCGCGCAGCTGATGGCGCTCACCCGCGAGTCCAGCGAACGACTGCGATCGATCACCCCATTGATGCCGCCGATGCTGCGCGCCGCGGTACAGGCCGGCCCGATCGAGGGCGATTGCTGGTGCCTGCTGGTCAGCAGCAACGCGGCCGCCGCCAAGGTTCGGCAGCTGCTGCCCGCGTTCGAAGCCCACCTGCGCACCCATGGCCGGCAGGTGAACCGTATCCGCATCCGCATTCAGAAGTGAGCCGCAGCAAGCCCTCATCTTTCAGGGATTGATGACCTCCGCCGAAAAGCGGGACGTACTTCGCCATGGATGCGCCGAATTGAATGCAAAAAGCCCGGATGGTTCACCATCCGGGCTTTTGCATTGGCGGAGAGGGTGGGATTCGAACCCACGGTACGCTTGCACGTACGCCTGATTTCGAGTCAGGTACATTCGACCACTCTGCCACCTCTCCTGTCGATCGAAGCCCGCGATTCTAGCAGGTATTTTTCATGGCTTTAGCAGTTCGCAGCCGCCCATGTAGGGGCGCAGCGCTTCGGGGACGGTGATGGAGCCGTCGGCGTTCTGGTAGTTCTCCATCACCGCGACCAGCGCACGGCCGACGGCGACACCCGAGCCGTTGAGCGTGTGCACCAGTTCGTTCTTGCCCTGGGCATTCTTGAAGCGCGCCTGCATGCGCCGCGCCTGGAAGGCCTCGCAGTTGCTGACCGAGCTGATCTCGCGAAAAGTGCTCTGCGCCGGCAGCCAGACCTCCAGGTCGTAGGTCTTGGCGGCGCCAAAGCCCATGTCACCGGTGCACAGCGCCACCACGCGGTACGGCAGGCCGAGTTTTTGCAAAATGGCCTCGGCGTGGCCCGTCATTTCTTCGAGCGCCTCGTAGCTGTGCTCGGGCTGGACGATCTGCACCATCTCGACCTTGTCGAACTGGTGCTGGCGGATCATGCCGCGCGTGTCGCGTCCGTAGCTGCCCGCCTCGGAGCGAAAGCACGGCGTGTGCGCGGTGAGCCTGAGCGGCAGTTCGCCGTGCTGCAGCACCACGTCGCGCACCAGGTTGGTGAGCGGCACCTCGCTGGTCGGAATCAGGTATAGCTGGGCGGTGTCGGGCACCGGCTCGGCGTCCTGGCCGCCTTTTTGCGCGGCAAACAGGTCGCCGCCAAACTTGGGCAGCTGGCCCGTGCCCTTGAGACTGTCGGCGTTGACGATGTAGGGCACGTAGCACTCGGTGTAGCCATGCTCGCCAGTCTGCACATCCAGCATGAACTGCGCCAGCGCGCGGTGCAGACGGGCGATCTGGCCCTTCATCACGGTGAAGCGCGCACCGGTGAGCTTGGCCCCGGCGTCGAAGTCCAGCCCCAGCGGCGCACCCAGGTCGACGTGGTCGCGCACCTCGAAGTCAAAGCTGCGCGGCTGGCCCCAGCGGCGCAGCTCGACGTTGTCGGCCTCGTCCGCGCCGACCGGCACGCTCTCGTGCGGCAGGTTGGGCACGGCGGCCAGCATGGCCTGCAGCTCGTCCTGGATCTGCTCCAGGCGCACGCTGGAGCCGTCGAGTTCGTCCTTGAGCGCCGCGACCTGCGCCTTGGCCGCCTCGGCGGCGTCTTTCTCGCCCTTGCCCATCAACTGGCCGATCTGCTTGGACAGCTGGTTGCGCTGCGCCTGCAGCGCCTCGGTGCGCGTTTGCAGCGTCTTGCGCTCGGCCTCCAGCGCCTGGAAGGCGTCGACGTCCAGAAAGGGTTGCGGGTTTTTGCGCGTCTGCAGCCGGGTCAGTGCCGACGCGAGGTCTTTGCGAAGCAGGAGAATGTCTAGCATGGTGGACAATTTTAGTGTCCTGAGTTGGAAGTTCGGTGAAGAAACAAATTGACCGAGATCGGTGCCAGGCTAGACGCAAACCGCAGCCATAGCCGTAGCTATGGCGAGGATTTGCAACGCCGCATGGCGCCGATATTCGGGGAATTTGTTCAGCGAATTTCCAATTCAGGACACAAGTGTGCTGACCCTGGCGCTGGCGCTGGCGCACTGCGCACGGGCCTTGGCAGGACGGGAGGCAAGCAATGTTTTTCGTATTCGGCCCGATGGGGCAGATGTACCGCGGCGGCGGAGACCGGCTGACCCAGGTGGCGGCCGTGCGCCGCGTGCAGCGCCCGCAGGCGCTGCGCACCCGTGCGCCGGCACCCCAGGCCGAGACGCCGGCGCACACGCAAATACCGGCGCGCGATGCCCGCTCCGGCGTACCCGCGCCGTCCATGCAGGCGCTACAGGCGGTCTCCGCCTATGCGCAGACCGAGTTGGGCCCGGCCGAGCCGCGCCAACCGCTGACACGGGTGAGCGACGTGATGACCCACATGCCGCTGACCATGGCGCCCGACATCCTCGTCAATGACGCCTGGCAGCGCATGGCCGACCTGGACGTGGCGCAGATGCCGGTGGTGAGCGACGCGGGCCGAGTCATCGGTCTGCTGCTGCGCGCCGACATGGCCCCGCTGGACCTGCTGCCCGCACCCGGCGCGATCCGCGAGGCGATTGCGCTGGCGCGCAGGCCGGTCTCGCAGGTCATGATCAGCCCCGTGCCGACGGTAAGCGCCGACACAGCGCTGCGCCGCGTCGCCCGCGTGCTGCTGGACACCGACCTGCCCGGGCTGCCGGTGACCGACGCGGACGGGCGGCTGCAGGGCTTCGTCTCGCGCAACGACATCCTGCACGCGGTGGCGGCCGAGCCGCCGCTGGATCTGTGGAGCGGCCCCGCGCCCGCACAGGCGTAGCCCGTGCGCCGTCACGGCGTGTCGGACGTGATCGAATCGGGCGTGATGATGGTGTCGTCGGGCATGCGCGTGGCCAGCACCTTGTCGATGGTCTTGCCGTCCATGTCGACCACCTCCAGCTGCCAGCCCTGCCACTGCACGGTGTCGGTCACCGCAGGCATCTTGCCGGTGAGCAGCATCAGCATGCCGCTAAGCGTCTGGTAGCGGCCCTTGTCCTCGTCGGGAACGCTGGCCAGCTGCAGGCAATCCTTGAGCTCGGGAACCGGGATGTGGCCGTCCAGCAGCCAGCTGCCATCCTCGCGCTGCACCGCCCAGGCGTCGTCAGGGTCGTGCGAGGTGAACTCGCCGGTGATCGCCTCGACCAGGTCCTGCAGCGTGACGATGCCCTGCACCTCGCCGTACTCGTCGATGACGAAGGCCATCTGCACGCTGGACTGGCGGAATTCGTCGAGCAGTTCCATGCCGTTGATCGTCTCGGGCACGTACAGCGCCGGCTGCAAAGGCAGCGCCGACAGCTCGCGCGAGGCCTCGTTGCGTACCGCCTGCGCCAGCCAGTGGCGCGCGTTGACCACGCCCAGGATGTTCTCCATGCCGACGCGCACCACCGGAAAGCGTGCATGATCCGACGCCTCGATGCGCTGCAGGTTCTCGTCGAACGAAGCCAACACGTCCAGGCACACCACGTCCGCGCGCGGCACCATCAGCGAGCCGATCTGGCGCTCGTCCAGGCGAAACACGTTGCGCACCATCTGGTGCTCCTGCGACTCGATCACACCCGCGCTCGTGCCCTCGGCCAGCACGGCGTGGATCTCGTCCTCGGTCACCGCGTTGACCTTGACGCCGCTCACGCCCAGCAGGCGCAGCAGCGCCTCGGTGGACAGCGACAGCAGCTTGACGAAAGGCGTGGTGGCGCGCGCCAGCCAGTTGATCGGGCGCGCCACCACGCGCGCCAGCGCCTCGGGATAGCTCTGGCCCAGGCGCTTGGGCACCAGCTCGCCGACGACGATGGAGAAATACGTGATCAGCATCACCACCAGGCCGGTGGCCACATAGCCCGCAGTGGGCGCAGGAATGCCCAGCTGCAGAAACCAGTCGCCCAACGGCTTGGCCAGCGCCGCTTCGCCGACGATGCCGTTGAGCACGCCGATCGAGGTGATGCCGATCTGGATGGTGGAGAGAAAGCGCGTGGGGTCTTCGCCCAGCTTGGCCGCGGCGATGGCACCGCTGTCGCCCTCGTCGATGAGTTTCTGCAGGCGTGCCCTGCGCGCGGAGACCAGCGCCAGCTCGGACATGGCGAACAGGCCATTGAGCACGATCAGGGCAAAAAGTATGGCAACTTCCATAGGCGGGGAGCCCGAAACGCTCCCGGGGTGTGGATCAGCGGCAATTGTATGAAGGCTTGCATTGTGCGCGTATTGACCGCTCGCGCACCCGGATTTGCACCCAGTCCCGCGCCCGGCTCAACCCGCACGGTCGCGGCATGCGCCGCGCGCTCAACCGGCCGTGACCGTGGGCGTCGCGGGTGCAGGCTCGGGCGACGCCTCTGCTGCCTGCGCCTCGTGCGCCAGCTTCAGCCCCTTGGGCAGCGGAAACTTCACCGTCTCCTTCAAGCCCCGCATGGTCTGCACGTCGATGGTGCTCAGCTGCTGGATGCGCGCGATCACCGCCTGCACCAACACCTCGGGCGCCGACGCGCCGGCCGTCAGCCCCACGCGCGTCTTGCCGGCAAACCACTCGGCGCGCACCTCGTCGGCACTGTCGACCATGTAGGCCTGGCGGCCGCTGCGCTCGGCCAGCTCGCGCAGGCGGTTGCTGTTGGAGCTGGTGGGGCTGCCCACGACGATGACCACGTCCACCTGGCCGCTGAGCAGCTTGACCGCGTCCTGGCGGTTCTGCGTGGCGTAGCAGATGTCCTGCTGCTTGGGCTCGCGTACCTGCGGAAAGCGCGCGCGCACCGCGGCAGTGATCTCGGCCGCGTCATCCACGCTCAAGGTGGTCTGCGTGACGACGGCCAGCTTCTCGGTCTGCGCCGGCTGTACGCGGGCCACGTCCTCGACGGTCTCGACCAGGTAGATGCCCACGTCCAGCTGCCCCATCGTGCCCTCGACCTCGGGGTGCCCCTTGTGGCCGATCATGATGAACTCATAGCCCTCCTTGGCCAGCTTGGCCACCTCGACGTGCACCTTGGTCACCAGCGGGCAGGTGGCGTCGAAGATGGAAAAGCCGCGCGCGCGCGCCTCATCCTGCACCGCGCGGCTGACGCCGTGGGCCGAGAAGATCAGCGTCGCGCCCGGCGGTACGTCGGCCAGGTCTTCGATGAAGATCGCGCCCTTGGCCTTCAGGTCGCTGACCACGTAGGTGTTGTGCACGATCTCGTGGCGCACGTAGATGGGCGGGCCGAACTTGGCCAGCGCACGCTCGACGATCTCGATCGCCCGATCCACGCCGGCGCAAAAACCGCGCGGCTCGGCCAGGATGATTTTCTTGCGCTTGTCCATGGTCACAGAATGCCGACGATCTGCACCTCGAAGGTGACCGCGCGCCCGGCCAGCGGGTGATTGAAGTCAAAGCGCACCGCGCCGTCGTCGCGCACCTCGGCCACCGCGCCGGCGTACTGGCCATTGCCCTCGGGCGCGGGAAACTGCACCACCTCGCCCACTGCGTACCGCTCGTCGGGGTCGCCCACCTCGTCCAGCAACTTGCGCGTGACCCACTGCAGCATCTCGGGGTTGCGCTCGCCAAACGCCTCGCCGGCGGCCAGCTCAAACGTTGCGCGCTCGCCCTCGGCCAGGCCCAGCAGGCGCTGCTCCAGCGCCGGCGACAACCAGCCCGAGCCAACGGTCAGCGTCGCAGGCTTGCCGCCAAAGGTGCTGACCACGTCGCCCTCGGCGCCGGCCAGGCGGTAGTGCAGGGTCAAGAAGGCGCCTGGCTCCACGGTGGGCACGGCTGCGGCTGAAGTCATGGTCATTGCAAGCAAAGGGGTGGATAAACTGCCGCCATTGTAGGAAACCGGGTAAAGCCCATGCCGCTCAAAGACCTGCCCGCCGACGCCCAACCGCGCGAGAAGCTGCTCGCGCGCGGCCCCGCCGCCCTGGCGGACGCCGAGCTGCTGGCGCTGCTGCTGCGCACCGGCATGGCAGGCAAGGGCGTGCTGCAGTTGGCTCAAGAGCTGCTGTCGGCGCCGCCGCCCAAGGGCAACGGCTTTGGCGGCGTGGCCGGGCTGCTGCAAGCCAGCGGCGACGACCTCAAGCGCATCAAGGGCCTGGGCCCGGCCAAGCGCGCCGAGCTGCTGGCGGTGATGGAGCTGGCGCGACGCGCCACCGCCGAGCAGTTGCGCGAGCGCACCGTGCTCGACAACCCCGAGACCGTGCGCCACTACCTGCAGCTGCACCTTGCCGCGCGCGCCCACGAGGTGTTTGCCGTGCTGTTCCTGGACAGCCAGCACCGGCTGATCGCGCTCGAAGAACTGTTTCGCGGCACGCTCACGCAAACCTCGGTCTACCCGCGCGAAGTGGTGCTGCGCGCGTTGCACCACCAGGCGGCGGCCGTCATCCTGGCGCACAACCACCCCAGCGGCAGCGTCACGCCCAGCCGCGCCGACGAGACGCTGACGCAGACGCTCAAGGCCGCGCTGGCGCTGGTGGACGTGCGCGTGCTCGACCACGTCATCGTCGCGCCCGGGGCCGCGCTGTCGATGGCCGAGCAGGGATTGGTTTAGGGCCTGTTAACGCTATTTTTGACGGATGCGTTGTGATCAAAAGGGCCACTCGCCAAGGCGCCAGCCGCAGCCAAGGTGCCACCCTTGGCAAGGCTGGCAACGCCGGCGATGGCCCTTTTGATCGCAACCCGAAGGGAACATACTCAAAACGGCGCCACTCTTCGTTGCGCTCCTTGCCCAGACACCCAGTCTGGGCTGCGTCGCACGTCTCGATTGACGCCGTTTTGAGTATGTTCGCACCGCCAAAAATAGCGTTAACAGGCCCTAGTGCGACGCCGAACCAATCCCTTGCGCGCCCTACGTCCCTATTGCGCGCGGTCTGCGACGCTGCAAATTCCCGCCACGACTGCGGTTTGGGCCTCCCATCCCAAAAAACCACACCGGAGCGCACTCCATCACACAGACCATTCAGCGCCCCCGGAAAATGACAGAAAGATGACGGAAACCGATGTGCACCCAAGGGCAATGCGAATGCGAATGAATCTCCATTGATAATCACCCGTCCATCGCCACGCCCCGTGGCTGGCATATGTTCATGCGATTCCTCTTTGCTGGATGCCTTTCATGAAATCCGTCGCCCATTCCTTTGCCCGCCTCGCCCTCTGGGCAGCCGCTGCCTCTCTGGCAAGCTCCGCCCTTGCCGCTGGGGAGGTCAACCTCTACACCACGCGCGAGCCCGCGCTGATCCAGCCGCTGATTGACGCCTTCTCCAAGGAGCACGGCGACATCAAGGTCAACACCGTGTTCGTCAAGGACGGGCTGCTTGAGCGTGTGAAGGCCGAAGGCGCGCGCTCACCCGCCGACGTGCTGATGACGGTGGACATTGGCAACCTCATCGATCTGGTGGATGGCGGCGTGACGCAGTCGGTGCAGTCGGACACGCTGGAATCGGTACTGCCCGCCAATCTGCGCGATGCACAGGGCCACTGGTTCACGCTGTCGCTGCGCGACCGGGTGCTGTACGCTGAAAAAGACCTTCCCATCACCAGCTTCACCTATGAGGAACTGGCCGACCCGAAGTGGAAGGGCAAGGTCTGCATCCGCGCCGGACAGCACCCTTACAACACCGCGCTGATCGCCGCAAAAATAGCCAACGACGGCGAGGCCGAGACCGAGCTCTGGCTGCGCGGCGTCAAGGCCAACCTGGCGCGCAAGGCCACGGGCGGCGACCGCGACGTGGCGCGCGACATTCTGGGCGGCATCTGCGACATCGGTATCGCCAATTCATACTACGTCGGGCACATGAAGAACGCCGCCCCTGGCACCGACGCGCGCAAATGGGGCGACGGCATCAAGGCCATCCGCCCGACGTTCGCCAGGACGGGAGGCACGCACGTCAACATCTCCGGCGCGGCCGTGGCCAAGTACGCACCGAACAGGAACAACGCCGTCACGCTGCTCGAATACCTGGTGTCCGAACCGGCCCAGACGCTGTATGCCCGCGCCAACTACGAATACCCCATCCGCCCGAACGTGCCGCAAGACCTGGTCATCTCCGCCATGGGACCGCTGAAAGTGGACGCTCTGTCCGTCGCCGAGATCGCCAAGCACCGCAAGCAGGCCAGCCAGCTCGTGGACAAGGTGGGCTTCGACCAGTAAACAGGTGCCGAGAACCAACAGCCCGGTCGCACTGCCCGGCGCGGTTGCGGTCGCACTGCTGGTGCTGCTGCCCGTGCTGGTGCTGACCGGGCACGCGCTGCTGGCCGATGCGTCGCATTGGTCGCACTTGATGGACTATGTGCTGCCGCAGGCGCTGCGCAACACCGCCTTGCTGCTGTTGGGCACGGGCGTGCTGGTGGCGTTTCTGGGCACGGGGAGCGCCTGGCTGGTGACGGTCTACGACTTTCCAGGGCGCGGCGTGCTTGCCTGGGCCTTGCTGCTGCCGCTGGCAGTGCCGACCTATATCGTGGCGTTCGCCTACCTCGACCTGCTGCATCCCATCGGCCCGGTGCAGACCGCCCTGCGCGCGCTGCTGGGCTACGACAGTCCGCGCCAATTCCGCCTGCCCGACCTGCGCTCGCTCCAGGGTGCGGTCTTCGTACTCGGCTTCGTGCTCTACCCCTATGTCTATCTGACCACGCGGGTGATGTTCATGAGCCAGGCCGCCAGTCTGCTCGAAGCCGCCCGTACGCTGGGCGCCAGCCGCGCCGAGGTGTTCCGCGAGGTCGCCCTGCCGCTGGCCCGCCCGGCCATTGCCGTAGGCATGAGCCTGGCCCTGCTGGAAACACTCAACGACATCGGCGCGTCGGAATTCCTGGGCGTGCAGACGCTCACCGTGGCGGTCTACACCACCTGGATCACCCGCTCGGATCTGGGCGGCGCTGCGCAGATTGCGCTGGCCATGCTGTGCATCGTGGTCGGCCTGATCGCGCTGGAGCGCCATGCCCGCAGGCGCCAGCGTTTCGCCAACACGCAGCGCATGCGGCCCATGCAGCCGCGCCGGCTGCGCGGCGCGGCTGCATGGGCCGCTCTGCTGCTGGGTGCGGTGCCGGTGGTACTGGGCTTCGTGGTGCCCACGGCCTACCTGGCGGCGCAGACATTCAAACGCCTGAACCAAATGGGCGGCGTATCCAGCCAGTTGTTGCGCGCCCTGGGCAACACCCTGCTGGTCGCCGCCACCGCCACGCTGCTCGCCGTGGCCTGCGGCCTGATGCTGGCCTGGGCGGGGCGCGCGCTGCGCGAGAGCGCGCGCCCCAGCCTGCCGCGCATATGCGTACGCGCCGCCAGCCTGGGGTATGCGGTGCCCGGCACGGTTCTGGCCATCGGCCTGCTCACACCGCTGCTGCTGGCCGACCGTGCACTGGGGCAGGTGCTCGGCCATTCCGGGCTGTTGCTGATGGGCACGACGGCGGCGCTGGTGATCGCCTATGTGATCCGCTTCGTGGCAATACCGGCGGGCAGCATCGAAGCGGGATTGACGCGCATTCCACCCTCGCTGGAGCAGGCGTCGCGGCTGCTGGGCGAGGGGCCGGCTGGCACGCTGCGGCGCGTGCACCTGCCGCTGCTCAAGCCGGCGCTCGCGGCCAGCGCGCTGCTGGTGTTCGTGGACACGATGAAGGAGCTGCCGGCCACCTTGCTGCTGCGCCCGCTGAATTTCGACACCCTGGCAACATGGCTGTACGCAGAGGCGGCGCGTGGCACTTACGAGGAAGGGGCCGTGGCGGCGCTGGCCATCGTCGTGGCCGGACTGCTGCCGGTTATCCTGCTGGCGCGCACCGGCATGGGTCAGCCTGCAAAAAATACAAGCCAAATCGGCCTCTAGCGCCTACTGGCAAAGCACAAGCAGCTATGAATTCAGGAGTCATTCGAGCGTGAACCCCCTGCTGGAACTGGATCACATCCATCTCGCCTACGACACCCCGCGCGGCCTGCGCACCGTCGCCGACGGCCTGTGCCTGCACCTCGCGCGCGGCCACATCGGCTGCCTGCTGGGCGCGTCGGGCTGCGGCAAATCGACCGTGCTGCGCGCCATCGCGGGCTTCGAGCCGGTGCGCGCGGGGCGTATCCTGCTCGACGGGCAGGTGCTCTCATCCCCGCGCCAGCAGGTCGCTCCGGAGCTGCGCCGCGTGGGCATGATGTTCCAGGACTACGCGCTGTTCCCACATATGAACGTGGCGGCCAACATCGGCTTCGGCCTGCGCCGCCACAGCCACGCAGAACGCGCGGCCCGCGTGGCTGAGCTACTGGAGATGGTGGGCCTGGCCAAGGCCGGGGACAGCTATCCGCATGAACTCTCCGGCGGCCAGCAGCAGCGCGTGGCGCTGGCGCGCGCCCTGGCTCCCTCGCCGGAGCTGCTGCTGCTCGACGAGCCGTTCTCCAACCTCGACACCGACACGCGCGAGCACCTGGCCGCGGAGGTGCGCGACATCCTGCGCTCAACCGGCCACACCGCCATCCTGGTGACGCACAACCAGGCCGAGGCGCTCGCCATCGCCGATCGCATAGGCAGCCTGTCGGGCGGGCAGCTTCAGTACTGGGACGCGCCCGAGGCCCTGCGCCGGCGCATGGCGGCGCCCGAGCGGCTGCGCGCCTGATTCCATTTCTATATCGATCGAGTACGCGAAGGTGAAGCGCAGACAGTGCTGCAGCACGACAAGCGAAGCCGACAAAGTAATCGGTTGATATGGAAATGGAATGACACCCGGCCGCCATGCGCAGGCGCAGGGCCGTGGCGATCTACGCCAGGCTCGACAACGCGTTCGACAAGCAGAAGATCACCACCCGCGGGCCGGACGACGCGCACGGCCACGGGCGCCGTCCGCCGGTTCCAAACGGTAGACCCCGTCCTGGAAGAAAGAGAGGGTGCGCGCCTACACTCGCCGCCCATGCGTTCGCCCTCTGCTTTTTCCGCCGCCCGCGCATCCCATCTGGCCGCGCTGCTGCTGGCGCTGGCCGGCTGCACCCTGCCCTCGGCGCCGCCCCCTTCGGCGCCCGCCGCGGCGCTGGCGCCGCAGCTGCGGCTGATCGGCACGGCCACGGTGCCCACTGGCTTCGGCTACGGCGGCACCACGGTTGGCGGGCTGTCTGGCATCGACTACGACCCGGCCAGCGACCGCTACTGGATGATCAGCGACGACCGCGGCAGCGACGGCCCGGCGCGCCTCTACAGCGCCCGCATCCGCTACGACGAGGGCCGGCTTGAGATGCCGCAATTCACCAGCGTGCAAACACTGCAGCACGACAGCGGCGCGCCCTACGCGCCCTGGTGGCGCCCGCAGGCCGGCATGGACCGCCCCGACGCCGAGGCGCTGCGCTGGCTGCCCGGCACCTCCACCTTTGCGTGGACCAGCGAGGGCGACTTCGGCCGCGGCTTCGCGCCGCAGCTGCGCGTGCAGCGCAGCGACGGGCGCTTCGTGCGCAATATCGCGCTGCCCGCCAGCTTTGCGCCGCCCAAGGACGGCGACCCACCCTACGGCCCGCGCGGCAACGGGACGCTGGAGGGCATTGCGCTGTCTGGCGACGGACGCAGCCTCTGGCTGGCCATGGAGCTGCCCTGGCACCAGGACGGCGAGCGGGCCGACGCGCACTCGGGCGGCGCGCCGGTGCGCATCACCGCCATCGACCTGGAGAGCGCGCGCGTGCTGCGCCAGATTGCCTATCCGCTCGACGCGGTCTGGCGCCCGCGCCTGCTGCCCGGCCCGCAAGTCAACGGGGTCAGCGACATCCTCGCCGACGGCGACGACCACCTCTTGGTGCTCGAACGCAGCTACGGCGCGGGCCGCGGCTTTGGCGCGCGCGTCTACCGCATCGACCCGCGCAGCGGCAGCGACACGCAGGCGCTGGCCGCGCTCACGCCCGGCAACCACCGGCCGGTGGCCAAGACGCTGGTGGCCGATCTGGCTGCGCTGGGCATCACGCCCGACAACGTCGAGGGCATGACCTGGGGCCCCGCGTTGCCCGGCGGCGCCTGCGTTCTGGTCTTCGTCAGCGACAACAACTTCAACCCCGCCCAGGTCACGCAGTTCATTGCCGCGCAATACCTGCCGCCCCCGCCCGGGCATGGGCGATGCGCTACAAACGTCCTGCCGTGACCGCACCCGCATTCAAAGCCCGCTCGTTTGCCGAACTCAAAAGCCTGCGCCACGCGCTGCAGCAGGCCGCCGCGCGCGAGGCCGAGCGCCAGCGCCTGCTGCGCGAGCAACTCCAGCGCGAGCAGGCCCGGCGCCAGCTGTTCGCCCACGCGGTGGGGCCGGTCGTGCCGCTCAAGGGCCTGGCGCCGCGCCACACGCCCGCGCCCCAGCCGCCCGAGCCGCTGCCGCTGCAGCGCCAGAAAGACGAGCAGCAGGCGCTGCGCGAGAGCCTGAGCGACGCCTTCGACGTCGCCACGCTGCTGGACGTGGACGACCAGATGAGCTTCAGGCGCCCCGGCATTGGTCTGGATGTGACGCGCAAACTGCGCGCCGGCCACTGGAGCATCCAGCGCCAGCTGGACCTGCACGGCCTGCGCGTGCACGAGGCGCGCGAGGCGCTGGGCAGCTTCATCCGCCTGTCGCACCGCACCGGGCTGCGCTGCGTGCGCGTGGTGCATGGCAAGGGGCTGGGCTCACCCGGGCTCGAACCAGTGCTCAAGGGCCGCGTGCTCAGTTGGCTGGTGCAGAAGAAAGAGGTGCTGGCCTTCGTGCAGGCACGCCCGGCCGAAGGCGGCGCCGGTGCGCTCGTGGTGCTGCTGCAGCCCAGCGTGCGGCGGCCATGAATGCGCGGGGGGCTGGCAATCGAGGCAACGTCTGGAGAGACCCATGCGTCGCCAGCCCCCACCCTACCCTCCCCCAGCGAGGGAGGGGGAAATGCACTGCTCAGGTGCTCTTGCTGATCTTGATCGACGGGAACGCCGCAGTCTCGGTGGACTGCTGGGCGATGCGCACCGCCACCTTGCGCGCCACGTCCTTGTAGATGCGCGCCACGTCGCCGTCGGGGTCGGCCACCACCGTTGGCTTGCCGCTGTCGGCCTGCTCGCGGATCGACATGGCCAGCGGCAGCGCGCCCAGGTAGTCCATGTGGTAGCTCTCGGCCAGTCGGCGCCCGCCTTCCTGGCCGAAGATGTGCTCGGCATGGCCGCAGTTGCTGCAGATGTGCACCGCCATGTTCTCGACGATGCCCAGGATGGGCACGCTCACCTTCTGGAACATTGTGATGCCCTTCTTGGCGTCCAGCAGCGCAATGTCCTGCGGCGTGGTGACGATCACGGCGCCGGTCAGCGGCACTTTTTGCGCCAGCGTCAGCTGGATGTCTCCGGTGCCCGGCGGCAGGTCGACAACCAGATAGTCCAGGTTGTCCCAGCGCGTCTGGCGGATCAGCTGCTCCAGCGCCTGGCTGGCCATCGGGCCGCGCCAGATCATGGCCTGCTCGTCCTTGACGAGAAAACCAATCGAGTTGACCTGCAGGCCCAGGCCACGCTTGGGCTCCATCAGCTTGCCGTCCACGCTCTCGACCTGGCCGCTGGTGCCGGTCATCATCGGTTGGCTGGGGCCATAGACGTCGGCATCCAGCAGGCCGACGTTGGCGCCCTCGGCCGCCAGCGCCAGCGCCAGGTTCACCGCCGTCGTGCTCTTGCCCACGCCGCCCTTGCCCGATGCCACGGCAATCACGTTCTTGACGCCCGGCAGCATCTGCACGCCGCGCTGCACCGTGTGCGAGGCGATGTTGGTCGTGATGTTGACCGACACGTTGGCCACGCCATCGACGCCCTTGGCCGCTGCAATCAGGCTGCTGCGCAGCGCGGGCACCAGGCTCTTGGCGGGGTAGCCCAGCTCCACGTCGAACGCCACGTCGCTGCCGGCAACCTGCAGGTTGCGCAACGCGCCGCTGGCAACAAAGTCCTCGCCGGTAAGAGGATCCTTGACGCTGGCCAGTGCGGCCAGCAATGCCTGTTGAGTCAATGCCATGCTGGGTCGTCCGTCGGTTGTGGTTTTGGAAGAAGAGGTCGTGCCCGAGTCTAGGCCAGCCGGCCTTCCCAACACGCCCGCAAGGGACTTGCGCACACCATCCATCAAGCCCATGGCGTCAAGCTCCCACTACCTGCAGGCCATCGCCCGCCTGCACGCGGCCAACGACTGCGGCATCGGCAAAGCCTTCGCGGGCAAAGACCTCCAGCACCTGCTCCACGCTGTCCGGACTGCAAGACACCAGCAGCCCGCCCGAGGTCTGCGGATCGGTCAGCAGCGCCTGCGCCAGCGCATCCAGCCCGGCGCCCAGTTGCACGCCCTCGCCATAGCTGGCCCAGTTGCGCCCGCTGGCGCCGGTCACCATGCCGGCGGCGGCCAGGTCGCTCACGCCCGGCAGCAGCGGCACGCGCGCCCAGTCGATCACCGCCTGCACGCCGCTGCCGCGCGCCATCTCCAGCGCGTGGCCGGCCAGGCCAAAGCCGGTCACGTCGGTGATGGCGTGCACGCCGTCCAGCTCGGCCAGCAGCGGCCCGGGCGTGTTCAGCCGCGTGGTCGCGTCGATCATCGCGCGGTACTGCGCGTCGCCCAGCTGCTCTTTCTTCAGCGCGGCCGAGTACACGCCCACGCCCAGCGGCTTGCCCAGCACCAGCACGTCGCCCGCCTGCGCGGCGGCGTTGCGCCGCACGCGGTCAGGGTGCACCAGGCCCATGGCCACCAGGCCGTAGATGGGCTCGACCGAGTCGATGGTGTGGCCACCGGCAATCGGAATGCCGGCGGCGGCGCACACGTCCTGCCCGCCGCGCACGATGGCACCGATGACATCGAGCGGCAGCCGCGCCACCGGCATGGCCACCAGTGCCAGCGCCATGATGGGGCGCCCACCCATGGCGTAGACGTCCGACAGCGCGTTGGTCGCCGCGATGCGGCCAAACTCATACGGGTCGTCGACGATGGGCATGAAAAAGTCGGTCGTCGCCACCAGCGCCTGGGCTTCGTTCAGGCGGTAGACAGCCGCGTCGTCGGCGGTCTCCAGGCCCACCAGCAGCTCGGGAGGAATCACGGACGCGCCGCCGCTGTGGCGCAGGATCTCGCCGAGCACGGCGGGCGCGATCTTGCAGCCGCAACCGCCGCCGTGCGACAGAGAGGTCAGGCGCGGGGCGGATGGTGCGCCGGTTGTTGTGTGGTTGCTCATCACGGGGGGCTTCGAATCAAAACAGGGACAATGCGCGTTTTCCCGCAATCCTGGCAGGCCGCGCGACGCAGCCGCAAATCATCCCAGAAACCGCCGCCGTGTCCCAACGCCGCCCCATCACCCCCGACCAGTGCGATGCCTTTGACGCGCTGATCGACGCGCGCTCGCCCGCCGAGTTCGCCGAGGATCACATCCCCGGCGCGATCAACTGCCCGGTGCTGGGCGACGCCGAGCGCGCCGAGGTCGGCACGCTGTACAAGCAGCAGGGCGCGTTCATCGCGCGGCGCGTGGGCGGCGCCATGGTGGCGGCCAACCTGGCGCGCCACCTGCGCGACCCGCTGGCCGACAAGCCCGCCAACTGGCGCCCGCTGGTGTACTGCTGGCGCGGCGGCATGAGGAGCGGCTCCATGGTGCAGTGGCTGCGCCTGGTGGGCTGGGACGCACAGCAGCTGGCCGGCGGCTACAAGGCGTACCGCCGCCACGTCATCGAGCGCATCGACACACTGGCACCCCAGCTGCCCTTGCACGCGCTGGTGGGCGCCACCGGCAGCGCCAAGACGCGCATCCTGCACGCGCTGGCCGCGCAGGGCGCGCAGGTGCTGGACCTGGAGGCGCTGGCCTGCCACAAGGGCTCGCTGCTGGGCGCGCTGCCGGGCACGCCCCAGCCCTCGCAAAAACACTTCGAGACCCAGCTGGCCGCGCAGCTGGCGCGCATCGACCTGGCGCGCCCCGTCTTCATCGAGGGCGAGAGCGCGCGCATCGGCCGCATCAGCGTGCCGCCGGCGCTGGTGCAGCGCCTGCGCGGCGCCCCCTGCATCGAGGTGGACGCCCCGCCCGCCGAGCGCCTGGCCTTTTTGCTGCGCGACTACGCCTACCTGGGCGACGACCCCGCCGCGCTGTGCCAGCGCCTGGCGTCGCTGACCGAGATGCACGGCAAAGAGGTGATCGGCCGCTGGCAGGCCTGGGCCACGGCGCGCGACCTGGCGCCGCTGTTCGGCGAGCTGATGGCGCTGCACTACGACCCGCACTACGGCCGCTCGCAGGCGCGCAACTTCACGCAGTGGGGCGCGCGCCAGCGCCTGGCCGCGCCCGACCTGTCGGACACCGGCATTGCCGCGCTGGCCAGCCAGGCGCAGGCCATGGCAGGCTGAAAACCGGCACGGCCGCCGCTAGGGCCTGTTAACGCTATTTTTGACGGATGCGTTGTGATCAAAAGGGCCACTCGCCAAGGCGCCAGCCGCAGCCAAGGTGCCACCCTTGGCAAGGCTGGCAACGCCGGCGATGGCCCTTTTGATCGCAACCCGAAGGGAACATACTCAAAACGGCGCCACTCTTCGTTGCGCTCCTTGCCCAGACACCCAGTCTGGGCTGCGTCGCACGTCTCGATTGACGCCGTTTTGAGTATGTTCGCACCGCCAAAAATAGCGTTAACAGGCCCTAGCTCCCACCCTGGGGCGACACCCCTCGCCCCCACGCTCCCGAGCCGCTACCATCGACCGCGCGCCCAACCCGGCGCGCTCCGTATTTTTTGACCGTCCCGAGCACCACCCCATGCGACTGAAAATGGCCCCCAACTCGGGCTTTGCCGTCCTGCTGCGATCACCCTGGTGGATCAGCTTCATGCTGGCTGCCGCCATCGTCGCCGGCTGCTATGCGCTGCTGCCAAGCGACATCGCGCCCTTTGCCGCCGTCGGCGCGCTGCCGCTGTCCATCATTGGCTGCATTGCCGCCTGGCGCCAGTGGCGCAGGCCCAGCGCCGCGCGCGTGCAGCAAACCCTCGAACAAGCCGCCGCCCAGCCCTGGAGCGCGCTAGCGCAGCAATTGCAGCGCGCCTGGCAAAGCGAAGGCCACCAGGTCGAGCCGCTGGCAGGCAGCGCCGCCGCCGACCTGCGCATCACCGAAGCGAGCGGCCGCACCCTGCTGGTGGCCGCGCGCCGCTGCAAGGCCGCCAGCCACGGCGTGCAGCCGCTGCGCGCGCTGCAGCAAGAGATAGAGCGCCGGCAGGCCGACGGCGGCGTGTACCTGGTGCTGCAAGGCCAGGTCAGCGAGCAGGCGCACGACTACGCCCGCGCGCAGGGCCTGGCGCTGCTCGAAGGCGACGCGCTGGCCACGCTCCTGCGCAAGGCCGCCGGCTGAAGGAAAGCGCAGCCCCCATGCTCGCCACCCTGCCGCCCGTCGCCACTCCGCCCACCGACCTCACCGCGCTGGTGCTCACCGGCGGCGGCGCGCGCGCGGCCTACCAGGTGGGCGTGCTCGAAGCGATTGCCGACCTGCGCCGGGCCTGCGGCGCGCACAAGGAACCCAACCCCTTCCCCATCTACTCGGGCACCTCGGCCGGCGCCATCAACGCCGCGGCGCTGGCCAGCGGCGCCGACAACTTCGACCACGCGGTGCGCCGCATGGTGCGCGTGTGGAGCCACTTCGAGGCGCACCACGTCTACCACACCGACTCCATCAGCATGCTGCGCAGCGGCGCGCGCTGGCTCACGCTGCTGTCGATGGGCTGGGTGCTGGCGCGCTGGCGCTACACGCGCCCGCGCTCGCTGCTGGACAACACGCCCCTGGCCGAGCTGCTGGCGCGCTCCATCGCGCTGGCGCGCCTGCCGCGGCTGCTGCAGCGCGGCCACCTGCACGCACTGGCCATCACCGCGTCCAGCTACAGCTCGGGCGACCACATCACCTTCTTCGACGCCAGCCGCCACCTGCAGCCCTGGGTGCGCTCGCAGCGGCGCGCGGTGCAGCAGCGCATCACACACCAGCACCTGCTGGCCTCATCGGCCATTCCGTTCATCTTTCCCGCCGCCGAGATCGACATGGGCGGACACGGCGAATACTTTGGCGACGGCTCGATGCGCCAGACCGCGCCAATCGCGCCAGCCATCCACCTGGGCGCCAGCCGCGTCCTGGTGATCGGCGCCAGCCGCATGCACGAGCCCGCACACCCGCCCACCGCGCCGCTGGGCGAGGGCTACCCGTCGCTGGCGCAAATCGCCGGCCACACGCTGTCGAGCATTTTTCTCGACTCGCTGTCGGTCGACGTCGAGCGCCTGCGCCGCATCAACCACACGCTGTCGCTGGTGCCCCCGCAGGCGCAGGGCGAAAGCCGGCTGCGCCCGGTCGAGCTGCTGCTCATCTCGCCCACCCAGCGCCTGGACATGGTGGCCGCGCGCCACGTCGCCTGCCTGCCCGCGCCGGTGCGCGCGCTGCTGGCGCCGCTGGGCGTGGCGGCCCACAGCGACGACCCGCGCAGCGCGGCGCTGGCCAGCTACCTGCTGTTCCAGCCCAGCTTCACGCACGAGCTGATGGCGCTGGGCCGCGCCGACGCCCTGGCACGGCGCAGCGAGATCTGCGCCTTCTTCGGCTGGTGCGACCCCGACCGCGCGCAGCTGCCGCCGCTGTCCAGCGCCGCATAGACAGCGCCGCCAGCCGTGGCGCCGGCGGCCAACGCTATGCTTGGCCCCCGATGACTCCCACCGCTCCTCCTGCCGCGCACGCCGCGCCCCAGCGCTTTCACACCCTGCGCCTGTCGCTCATCCTGCCCTTCGTCGCGCTGGTGGCGCTGCTCACCGGGGCGCTTGGCATGGTCTGGTACTGGACCGGCAGCAAGACCGTCTCGGCGCTGTCGCACGAGCTGATGACCGAGATGGTGCAGCGCACCAGCCTGGCCGTGCAGCAGCACGTGCAGCGCGCCGGCACCGCGCTGGAGGTGGCCTTTCCCACCGGCCTGCCCGCCGGGCCCGACATCGCACTCGAACTGCCCGCGCTGCGCCAGCGCCTGTGGGCCGCCACATCGCTGAGCCAGGAGGGCGGCGACTACGTGCACTACGGCAACCAGGCCGGCCAGAACGTCGGCATGCTGCGCCTGTCGCGCGAGCAGGCCGAGCTGCGCCTGAAGACCGATGCCGCGCAGCACCGCACGCGCTACCTGCTGCGCGGCATCGCCGGCGAGCCCGTCTGGCAGTCGACCGAGCCGGGCCTGTTCGACCCGCGCACCCGCCCCTGGTTCGAGGACGCGCGCCAGGCGCAGCAGGCGGTCTGGACGCCGGTGTACATCGACTTCAACGCGCGCGACCTGGTCGTCACGCGCGCGCGCCGCGTGCTCTCGCCCAGCGGCGCGTTCGAAGGCGTGGTCGCCACCGACCTGTTCTTGAACGCCCTGCAGCAGTTCGTCGCCCGCCTGCCGATTGCCGGCGGCACGCGCGCGATGATCATCGAGCCCAGCGGCGCGCTGATCGCCGCCTCCAACCTGCCCGTCATCCGCCTGGACGGCAGCGGCCGGCCCGAGCGCATCCAGGCCGACACCAGCGGCGACCCGCTGCTGGCCGCCATCTACCGCCACCTGCAGACGACCGCCGGCGCCGACCACGCCGACAGCCACGCGCCGCTGCTGATCGAGACCGAGGGCCGCGCCATCCAGGTGGCGTTTCGCCGCCTGGGCGACGATGCGGGCCTGAACTGGACCGTCGCCGTGGCAGTGCCGCACAACGACATGCTCGCCGGCCTGCGCCGCGACCTGGTGCTGGCCATCGCGCTGGGGCTGCTGGCGCTGGGGCTGACCACGGCCATCGGCCTGCGCATCTTCGGCGGCGTGGCCAAGGACATGCGCACGCTCACCCACGCGGTGCGCCGCGTCGGCCAGGGCGAGATCGACACGCCGATCGCGCTGCGGCGCAAGGACGAGATCGGCGAGCTGGCGCACAACTTCCACCACATGCGCCACAACCTGTTCACCGACCCGCTGACCGGCGTGAGCAACCGCAGCGCACTGCAGCACATCCTGGCGACGCTGACCCGGCCCGAGCCCGCCGGCCAGCCGCCGGCGCCATTTGCGCTGATGTTCATCGACCTCAACCGCTTCAAGCCGCTCAACGACCGCTGGGGCCACGACAACGGCGACCTTGCGCTGCAGGAAGTGGCCCAGCGCCTGCGCAGCCACCTGCGCGCCAGCGACATGCTGGCCCGCCTGGGCGGCGACGAATTCGTCGCCGTGCTGCAGGGCATTGGCCAGGACGCGCAGGCACGCGCCACCTGCGAGCAGCTGCAGGCCGTGATCGCCCCGCCGCTGACCCGCCTGCAAGGCGTGCCCGAGGGCGAGCAGGTCTGCGTCGGCGCCTCCATCGGCTACGCGCTCTACCCGCGCGACGGCCGCGACGCGGCCAGCCTGCTCAAGCACGCCGACCAGGACATGTACCGCCACAAAGACCCCGGCGCGATCCGCTGAGCCGTTTCTTCCCACCTCTTATTGGTTCGGCCCTTTGGGAAATCCTGCAAAACCTCCCCGCCTGTCTGGTAGCTGTCAGCCACCGCTGGCATTCTCCTCATCCATGAAGCAAACCAGCCTCGCCCTGAACCTGAGCACGCGCAAGACGCGCAAGCAAGTCTTCC